>NZ_JALZVX010000080.1 GCF_023299985.1 Lacinutrix sp.
CTAGAAATTAATTTCTAGAGGTGTTTTTTGTTTGAATTACATTAAGGTAATTATAACTTTAAATCTAAATTAATATGTTCCCATTTTGAAAAACCGCCTTCAAGATCGTAAATTAATTTGAAACCAGCTTTAGCCATTTCGTTTGCACATTTAGCACTCCTAGTACCTTTTTGACAATATAAAATGACTGGCTTTTCTTTATCTAAAGCTGCAATATCATCTTGAAAGCTTGGTGAATTAAAATCAATGTTTTGAGAATTTGCAATATGTCCTGCTTTATACTCTGCTGAAGTTCTAACATCTACTAACTGCACTTTATCTAAGTCTAATAATATTTTCTTTTCTTCTGTAGACACAACTGTAATACCTTGCTGTCTTTTTGGAATGCAATTAAACATGCTTATCACCATGAATAAAACTACTATAGTTACTGATTTTTTCATATTAAATTATTTTAATTGATTCAATTACTCCTCAATATCTCCAGTCCACTCAGAAAATCCACCCATTAAATTATAGGCATTATCAAATCCCATTTGATTCATAATTACACAAGCTTGACCACTTCTTACTCCTGCTTTACAATACACATAATAGTTTTTATTTTTATCTAAAGCTTCTAATTCATAGATAAAGGCTTGACCTTTAAAAATATTTAGATTTTTAGCATTAGGTATAAAGCCATCGGCTACTTCTTCTTCTGTTCTTACATCTAATATAAAAGCATTCTCATCTGCTTTAAGTTGTTGAGCCCATTGCTCTTGTGATAAATCTGACATTCTTAGTTTTTAAGGTGCAAAGTTAATTTATTTAACGTTTCCTTAAGATATAGACGTAAAAAAACCTGAAATGTTACAACTTCAGGTTTTTTTATTTAAATAATGTCTCTAATACTATACTTTTATAGAGCAACCAATCGCTTTTGTTTCGGTTACATCTATAGCTTTTCCATTTAACAATGCATTAACTGCATCTTCAACATATTTGTGTTTTACTTCATCTGCATTCTGAAAATTATCGTCTATTGCACCAACATACTTTACAACATTACCTTTATCTGTTTTTTCTACAACGTAGATATGTGGTGTTTTTGTGGCTCCAAATTGTGGATAAACACGTTGTCCTTTATCCATTAAATATGGAAAAGTAAATCCTTTTTCTTTAGCACGTTCTTGCATATATTTCATACCATCTTCTGGTTTCGCTTTAACGCTATTAGGCATTATTGCAATTACTGGATAACCTTTTTCAGCATACATTTTATTTAATGCTTCTACTCTATCTTCATATGCGACTGCATATGGGCAAGTGTTACAAGTAAACGTAATAATAAAGCCTTTAGCTTCATTAAATGAAGCCATAGAAACCATTTTACCATCTATATTCTCTAATTTAAAATCTGAAACAACGTCTCCTACTTTATATCCATCTTCTAATTTATTTTCTACTTTAGTGAATGACCATACACCAAAAACGATTGCTGTTAACAGCATTAATTTTACTACTTTTTTCATATTTATTTAATTTAAAAATTTATTAACTTCTGTTTTTAATTCTTCTAAGTTAAACGATTTCTCGTAAAACGCTCTTTTTTCGTTCTTATAAATAACTGTTGCAGGTATCGCTCCAGACCATTCTTTATCTACTTTAGGAATCCAAGTATTAGAATCTACATCATTTAAAGCTACCATTTTAGATTTCAATTGGCGTTTAATAATAAAAGGCTTCAATTTTGTTTCGTATTGCTTAGGAAAATCTAAACTCACTAAAACAACTTCAACGTTTTTAGACTTGTATTCATTGTTTAAAGCTTCAAAATACGGTAACTCTTTAACACAAGGTGCGCACCAAGTGGCCCAAAAATTTACAACATAAATTTTATCGTCCATTTTATTTAAAAGCGGTTCAAGTTCGTTAAAATTATATACGATTAAATCTAGACTTTCACCTTTTTCGACCTTGACTTCAACAATTTCAATATTTTTATTATCAACAACTACATCTTGTTTGCAAGCAGAAAACAAGACAATAAGTAATATTAAATATATTTTCATTTTATAAAAGTAATAACAGAATTCTGTTTGCAATATACATTTAACAAATATTTACATTAAAATTAATTTGTTTGTAGTTATTTGATTTCTATCTTTGATTTTTATAATAATATTACCGCTTTCGCGGAAAAACTATGAACAAAAATTTAAATCATACTTGGTGGTGGAACTTTCGAAACACAATTCGTGAATAAACTCTTAGTATATTTAATTAAAATATAAAAGGCTTGTCATTCACGACAAGCCTTTTTTTTATTCTGAACTTGTTTTAGAATCTTTACATAAAATAACATCTCTACAATAAGAGACACTGAAATAAATTGAGCACTAATGAAGACTTTTAGCCTTTACACAAATTATAAAAAAATACTAGCAGATACTATTACGCCTGTAAGCATCTATTTGAAAATTCGCGATAAATTCCCGAATAGCATCTTATTAGAAAGTAGCGATTATCATGCAAACGATAATAGTTTCTCGTATATCTGCTTTAATCCTATTGCTTCTATTAAAGTTTCTGGAGATACAATCGAGCAAACATTTCCAGATGGAAGCTCTCATAGAAACCGCACCAAAGATGTACCAAAAATGATTCACAAGTTTACTAAGCGTTTTAAAGTAAACTCAGAAAAAGATTTCAAATTTATAAATAATGGGATTTTTGGTTACACATCTTACGATGCTGTAAAGTATTTTGAAGATATTGACATTTCAAAAAAACCAAATTCTTTAGACATTCCAGATATATATTATGCAGTCTATCAAAATATTATAGCTATTAATCACTTTAAAAATGAAGCTTATATTTTTGCTCATTGCTTTAATGATAATGCCAGTAATATCGACGAGATTCTACATTTAATAAGATCAAATAATTTTGCTTCATATCAATTTTCTACAGATTCTGATATTGATTCTAATTTAACAGACAATGAATATAAAGAACATGTAGAATTAGCAAAACAGCACTGTGCAAGAGGTGATGTTTTTCAACTGGTACTCTCTAAAAAGTTTTCTCAAAAATTTAAAGGAGACGAGTTTAATGTCTATCGTGCTTTACGTAGCATTAATCCTTCACCTTACTTATTTTATTTTGATTATGGTGATTTTAAAATCTTTGGTAGTTCTCCTGAAGCACAATTAGTGGTTAACGAAGGTATTGCTGAAATTCATCCTATTGCTGGAACTTTTAAGCGTACAGGAAACGACGAAAAAGATGCAGAACTAGCAAAACAATTAGCAAGAGACGAAAAAGAAAATGCAGAGCATGTAATGTTAGTAGATTTAGCTAGAAACGATTTAAGCAGACATGGAAGCCAAGTAAAAGTAGAAACCTATAGGGAAGCACAATTTTTCTCGCATGTTATACATTTAGTAAGCAAAGTAACTGGAAAAATACATGACAACACTCCTACAATGCAAGTTGTAGCAGACACATTTCCTGCAGGAACTTTAAGTGGTGCACCAAAACATAAGGCTATGCAACTTATAGAAAAATACGAAAAAACAAGCCGTGCTTTTTATGGAGGAGCAATAGGTTTTATGGATTTTAGTGGTAACTATAATCATGCGATTATGATTAGAACATTCCTAAGTAAAAACCATGAATTGCATTGGCAAGCTGGAGCTGGATTAGTATCAAAATCTAATCCTGAAAACGAATTACAAGAAGTTTACAATAAATTAGGAGCATTAACAAAGGCTATCGAACTAGCTAAAGATATATGAAGTTAGTATTTAGTAAAAATTAAAAAAATAGGACGAAACACTAATTTTATAAAAATGTAAGTCCTTAAAATCAATTCATAAAATTGAATATCAAAAATTAAGAAATAATAAGCGGAGGAATGGAGATGCAAAGCGAAGCTTTAAGCACGTAATTCCGAAAGCAAATGGTGCTTTAGCAATTTCCTAAGTTTGATCGTGATTTTTTGGTTCGTTTTTCATCAAGGAAAAATGATCGGAAAGAACGAAAGAAAGAACGTTTAATTAATAAGATTCCCATTTACATGGGAAATAAACATGAAAGTATTAGTAATAGACAACTACGACAGTTTTACTTACAACTTAGTACATTATTTAGAAGATTTAAATTGTGATGTAACCGTAAAACGAAACGATAAATTAACTTTAGAAGAAGTTGATGCTTTCGAGAAAATAGTACTATCTCCTGGACCAGGTATTCCAGACGAAGCTGGACTATTAAAAGCCATTATTAAGCAGTATGCACCAACAAAAAGCATTCTTGGTGTTTGTCTAGGTCAACAAGCTATTGGTGAAGTTTTTGGTGGAAAATTAATAAACTTAGACACTGTTTTTCATGGTGTAGCAACCAAAGTAAATATTACTGTTAATGACGAAGCCTTATTTAATAATATGAACAAAACAATAGAAGTTGGCCGATACCACTCTTGGGTTGTAGATCCTAATTTACCTGAGCAATTAGAAGCCACTTCTTTTGATGAAAACGAACAAGTTATGTCTCTAAGACATAAAGTTTACGATGTAAGAGGCGTACAATACCATCCTGAAAGTGTGTTAACGCCTAATGGAAAACAAATTTTAGAAAACTGGATTAAAAATTAGCTAGCAATTAGCAAAAATTAAAAAAAACATAACGAAACACTAATTTTATAAAAATGAAAATCCTTAAAATCAATTCATAGAATTGAATATCAAAAATTAAGAAATAATAAGCGTAGGAATGGAGATGCAAAGCGAAGCTTTAAGCATGTAATTCCGAAAGCGAATGGTGCTTTAGCAATTTCCTAAGTTTGATTGTAATTTTTTGGTTCGTTTTTCATCAAGGAAAAATGAACAGAAAGAATTACATTAAGAAAAAAAGAAGTATAACTTAAAAGATTCCCATTGTCATGGGAAGTAAATATGAAACAAATACTAAATAGATTAATAAACCACGAAAACATCTCAAGCGAAGAAGCAAGAAATGTTTTGATAAATATTTCCGAAGGAAAATATAACCTAAGCCAAATAGCATCATTTCTAACTGTTTTTATGATGCGCAGTATCACCTTAGAAGAACTTCAAGGTTTTCGTGATGCACTTTTAGAGTTATGTATTCCTATAAATTTATCAGACTTTAACGCTATTGATTTATGTGGCACTGGAGGAGATGGCAAAGACACATTTAACATTTCGACCTTATCGTCTTTTGTAACTGCTGGTGCAGGAATAAAAGTTGCTAAACATGGTAATTATGGAGTATCTTCTGCTTCTGGATCTTCAAATGTTATGGAGGCTTTGGGTATTCACTTTTCTAATAAATCAGACTTTTTAAAATACGCCATAGATCAAGCTGGAATATGTGTGTTACATGCACCATTATTTCATCCTGCTATGAAACATGTTGCTCCTATTCGTAAAGAACTAGGTATTAAAACCTTTTTCAATATGCTAGGTCCAATGGTAAATCCAGCATTTCCAAAAAACCAGATGGTTGGCGTATTTAACTTAGAACTACAAAGATTGTATGGTTATTTATACCAAAATACAGATAAAAATTACAGCATAGTTCATGCATTAGATGGTTATGATGAAATTTCTCTAACAGGAAAAACTAAGATTATTTCTAACCGTTCTGAAACAATATTAAAACCTTCAGATTTAAATGTTCAACAAATAGAGCAATCAGATATTTTTGGTGGTTCATCTGTAAAAGAAGCTGCTAAAATTTTCAAAAATATTATTGAAGGCAAAGGAACAGAAGCTCAAAACAACGTTGTTTATGCCAATGCAGGATTAGCAATAGCGACAGTAAATAACACTTCGCATATAGAAGGATTTAATTTAGCAAAAGAAAGTTTAGAAAGCGGAAGAGCAAAAGAAAGTTTAGAACGATTAATAGAATTGAGTAAATAAAAAAGTCGACAGTATTCAGTAAACAGTCTTCAGTATTTATTCAAACTGTTACTGAAAGCTGCTAACCGAAGATTAAAACATGGATATTTTAACCAAAATAGTAAACGATAAACGCATCGAAGTTAACCTTCGCAAGCAACTCATTCCTACAAAACAACTAGAGCAATCTATTTTGTTTGAAAGAGAAACAGTTTCTTTAGCTAATAAATTAAAAAACAGTACAACAGGAATTATTGCAGAACACAAACGTCGTTCTCCCTCAAAACAAGTTATCAATCACGATCTAAATGTTTTTGATGTTGCCAAAGGTTATGAAGAAGCTGGAGTTTGCGGCATGTCTGTTTTAACAGATGGCAAATATTTTGGTGGCTCTCTGGACGACTTACTTACTGCGCGATCAAGCTGTAATTTACCTTTATTACGCAAAGAATTTATAATAGACCAATACCAGATAATAGAAGCTAAAGCTTATGGAGCTGATGTTATTTTATTAATAGCTGCAATACTAACTAAAGCCGAAATAAAGCAGTTTTCAGAATTAGCAAAAAGTTTAAATTTAGAGGTGCTTTTAGAAATCCATAATGAAGAAGAGTTAAACAAATCAATAATGCCTAGCTTAGATATGCTTGGTGTAAATAATAGAAATTTAAAAACGTTTGAAGTAAGTTTAGAAACCAGCAAACAGCTAAGCTCATTAATTCCAAACGATTTTGTAAAAGTATCTGAAAGTGGAATTAGTAATATTGAAGCTATCAAAACATTAAAACCTTATGGTTATAAAGGCTTTTTAATAGGTGAAAATTTCATGAAAACAGATAATGCTGGAAAAAGCGCAAAACAATTTATTGAAAGATTAAATAATTAAAAATAACTTTGTCACTTCGAGTGGTTTTTGAGGTATGAAAAAATTGTATCGAGAAGTCTCTAAAACTTCTCGATACAATTTCAAAAAAACTAAAATCACTCGAACTGACAGCAATTAAAACACTATGAAACTAAAAATATGCGGAATGAAAAATGAAAACAACATCCTTGATGTTGCTGAACTTAAGCCAAGTTATATGGGTTTCATTTTTTACGAAAAATCACCACGTTACTTCAATGGCGTAATTCCTGAAATCTCTAAAGACATTAATAAAATTGGAGTCTTTGTAAATGCTACTTTCGATTATATAAGAGGCAAAGTGGAAAAACACGATTTACAAGGCGTACAATTACATGGTGAAGAATCTCCAGAATTATGCGAGCGATTAAAAGCATTAGAGCTTACCGTTATAAAAGTGTTTTCTATTAAAAACCAGTTCAATTTTAAAGTTCTAGAACCTTTTGAAGACGTTTGCGACTATTATTTGTTCGATACTAAAGGCAAAGAACCTGGTGGAAACGGTTATACTTTTAACTGGAACGTTTTAAAAAAATACCCATCCATTAAACCTTACTTTTTAAGTGGTGGTATTGGTCCAAAAGAGATGGATTCAATATTACTATTCTTAAAGAGACCAGAATCACAACTGTGCTGCACATTAGACCTAAACAGCAAGTTTGAAACCGCTTCTAAAGTAAAAGACACAGCAAAAATTAAAGCATTTAAACAAGTACTTATAGACAAAAATTATTACTATGTATAATATTAATGATAAAGGCTATTATGGCGAATTTGGAGGAGCATACATTCCAGAAATGCTTTATCCTAATGTAGAGGAGTTACGTCAAAATTATCTAAAAATAATGGCAGAACCTTCGTTTAAGGAAGAGTTCGATCAATTATTAAAAGATTACGTTGGACGTCCTTCTCCACTTTATTTAGCTAAAAGATTAAGTGAAAAATATAATACAAAAATCTACTTAAAACGAGAAGATTTAAACCATACAGGAGCACATAAAATCAACAATACTATTGGCCAAATTTTAATGGCACAACGCTTAGGTAAAAAACGCATTATTGCCGAAACTGGTGCTGGACAACATGGTGTTGCAACTGCAACCGTTTGCGCATTAATGGGAATGGAGTGTATTGTTTATATGGGAGAAATTGATATTGCTCGTCAAGCTCCAAACGTTGCTAGAATGAAAATGTTAGGCGCTAAAGTTTTACCTGCATTATCTGGAAGTCGTACATTAAAAGATGCAACAAACGAAGCTATTAGAGATTGGATTAATAATCCTGTAAACACACATTATATTATAGGTAGTGTGGTTGGACCACATCCATATCCAGATATGGTTGCGCGTTTTCAAGCTGTAGTATCAGAGGAAATACAATGGCAACTACAAGAAAAAGAAGGCAAAAGCACACCAGATTATGTAGTAGCTTGTGTTGGTGGAGGAAGTAATGCAGCTGGTGCTTTTTATCATTATTTAGAAAACACAGATGTTAAGCTAATTGCTGTTGAAGCAGCAGGAAAAGGAATCCATTCTGGAGAAAGCGCAGCAACTTCTATACTAGGAAAAGAAGGGATTATTCATGGTAGCAAAACATTACTAATGCAAACAGACGATGGGCAAATTACTGAGCCTTACTCGATTTCTGCTGGATTAGATTATCCAGGTGTTGGACCAATGCATGCACACTTATATAAAACTGGACGTGCAGAATTCATATCCATTACAGATGATGAGGCAATGACTGCTGGTTTAGAATTAAGCCAATTAGAAGGTATTATTCCTGCTATTGAAACGGCTCATTCTTTAGCAATTTTTGATCATAAAAAATTTAAAGAAGACGACGTTGTCGTTATAAATTTATCTGGTCGTGGTGATAAAGATTTACAGAATTATATTGATTATTTTAAATTATAATCTTTTTTAGGCGTTACAATAAATGGTCAGGCTTACAAACCTCGGTATCAAAGATGAGCTCAAACAAACCTTTTAACTACGAAGTAATCACGATTTCTTCCAAAATAAAAATGAATGAGTAATCTTTAATGCAGTAAACGAAAATTAAAAAACTGAGGTTAAAAAACCATAATAAGTAAAAGAATCTCTAAATCAATTCGCAGAATTGAACGTCAAGGCGAAGAATAGACGAAGAAAAGCTCCGAAAACAGAAGTTCAGACATTTTTAGTCTGGACGACGCGGAGTTTTCAAATCGGTTTTCAGTTTTTACTGAAAAATTCCTTGACTTGGCCGTGATTTTTTGGTTCGTTTTTCATCAAGGAAAAATGAACGTGAATAAAAACATGGATTTCTGTACAAGTAAAAACAAAATTTAAGTTTAATTAATAAGATTCTCATTTTCGTGAGAAATGAATATGAACAGAATAAACCAAAAATTAAAAGAAAAGAAAAAGCTTCTTAGCATATATTTTTCAGCAGGATATCCAAGTTTAAACGACACCGTTTCAATAATAGAAAACCTAGAAAAAAACGGAGTTGACATAATTGAAATAGGCTTACCATTTAGCGATCCATTAGCAGATGGACCAACAATACAAGCTAGTTCTACCGAAGCTCTAAAAAACGGAATGACAACCGACGTGCTGTTTAACCAACTAAAAGACATCAGGAAAACAGTTTCTATTCCGTTAATTATCATGGGTTATTTTAATCCTATGTTACAATATGGAGTGGAAGACTTTTGCAAAAGATGTCAAGATATTGGTGTTGATGGCTTGATTATTCCAGATTTACCTGTAGATGTTTATAACGACCAATACAAAGCAATTTTCGAAAAACACGGATTAATAAATGTGCTTTTAATTACACCACAAACAAGTGTTGAGCGTATTAATTTTATAGATTCCATTTCTACCGGATTTATATACATGGTAAGTAGCGCAAGTGTAACAGGAAGCAATTCTGGTTTTGGAGAAGAACAAACTGAATATTTTAAACGTATTGCAGACATGAAATTAAAAAACCCACAAATTGTTGGTTTTGGAATTAGTGATAACGAAACATTTAGTCAAGCCACTGCACGTGCAAAAGGTGCAATTATTGGTTCTGCATTTATTAAACATTTAACCAAAAATGGTGTTAATAAAATTGATGCTTTTGTAAATTCAATACTAAAATAATAGAATATATTGCCCAAAAATTAATCAACTAAAAAACTAAATTTATGAAATGGTATTTAAAAGTCATTAAAGACAATTATGCGAATTTTGAAGGTAGAGCAAGACGTAAAGAATATTGGATGTTTGCTCTTTTTCATATAATATTCACTTATGCATGTTTAATTTTATTAGGCGTAGTAGCTTATGCAATAGAAAGTCCAGCCGTAGTTATAATAGTATATATTTATATTTTTGCAACATTAATTCCAGCAATAGCTGTTAATTGTAGAAGAATGCATGATGTTGGAAAAAGTGGATGGTATCAACTAATCCCAATTTACAGCCTTATCTTAACATTAACTGAAGGCGACAGAGGCTCAAACGAATATGGAGAAGACCCAAAAGGAAACTTAGAAGAAATAAATGAAATTGGAATAAAAGAGATTGAGTAATCTCAAACTTTAAAAGTAATTTTCAATTAGCAAATAAAAAACCTATTCTATATCGAATAGGTTTTTTACATTAGAAGAATATATTTTATAAAAAAATTACTAAAAAAAAATGACACTAAACATCGTTTTAATAGAACCCGAAATACCAAACAATACTGGAAACATTGGCAGATTAGCTTTAGCTTCTGGCTCTAACTTACATCTAGTAAAACCTTTTGGATTCGAAATTACAGATGCTAGATTAAAACGTGCAGGTTTAGATTATTGGCAACACCTCAACTTACACTATTACGAAAATATCGAAGAATTCTTCAGTAAAAATGAAGATAAAAAAATGGTGTTTCTTTCTAGTCATGGCACAAAAAAACATTGGGATATTAAGTATGAAGACGATTTATTTCTAGTCTTCGGAAAAGAATCTAAAGGCTTACCAAAATCGATAACTGAGCACTATTCTGATAAACTATTTAAAATTCCATTGTATAGCGAACATGTTAGAAGTTTAAATTTAGCAAACGCAGTAAGTATAATTGTTTATGAAGGTTTAAGACAGTTAGATGTATAAATTTTAGTCCTAAATCTTATAAAACAAACGTTATTTAAAAAGAATACTCTTAATTATAATTATTTAGAATTCTTCTTTAAATACTGTAAATACATATTCTCTACCTTAGTTCGAGCCCAAGGCATTCTACGTAAAAACTTTAAGCTTGACTTAATTGTAGGATTCTCGTTAAAGCATTTAATATTTACAACAGTTCCCATGTATTCCCAACCATAGTGTTCTTGCAAATCGGTAACGATTTTTTCAAGTTTTATACCATGAAGTGGATTGTTTGGTTGTGATTCCATTATAAACTCTTTTATTTTGTTGTCACTTCGAGTGATTTTTGGCAAAAAATTGTATCGAGAAGTTTTATAGGTTCTCGATACAAAATGCTTTTCAAGCATTTCACTCGAACTGACGAATTGTTTTATTACACCATGTTTTTAATTTTCACTGCTTTTTCAAAATGATCTAGTTGTTGTGTTTCAATCCACCAAGTAGCAGCTTCCATTAGTAATTTTGGATTATCATTTTTATTTTTAAAAAATGCGTAAAAAGACAATCCAACATTAGTTCCTTTTTGTGCGATTTTAGTATCGCATACTTGTATTATTTTATCTTTTAATTCTTGAGTCATTTTTTAAAGCACTTCTACAGGCTTGGTGAAGCATTGGTTTTCATAGTTGTAAATCGAAAAACGATACTGATTCGGTCTTCGTAATAACGTACTATTTAACTTCTAGAATTGTTCGAACGTCTATCGTTACCACCAGAATTTCTACTTTTATTTCTGTTACGGTTTCTTCCACCATTTCCAGAACCAGAATTACTCTTCGGTTTATCTCCAGAACCTTTTGATTTATTTCTAGGCTGTCTGTTTTGACCTGGTTTAATTGGTGCTGTTGATGCATTTGGATCTGGCTCGAAACCTTCCATAATTTCAACTGGTAATTTTTCGCCAATTAACTTTTGTATATCACGTAAAAAACTAGTTTCGTCTGCACTTACTAAAGAAATTGCTACTCCATTTGCTCCTGCTCTTCCTGTTCTACCAATTCTATGTACATAATCTTCAGAGATGTTAGGAATCTCGAAATTAATAACGTGTGGCAATAATGGTATATCTAATCCACGTGCTGCAATATCTGTTGCAACCATTACGCGAACCGTTCCATCCTTAAAACCTTTTAAGGCTTTAGTTCTTGCGCCTTGACTTTTATTACCATGAATAGCTGCTGCTGTAATACCAGAAGCAATCATTTTTTTTGTTAAATTATTAGCACCATGTTTAGTACGTGTAAACACTAATACTTGTTTCCAGTTACCTTCAGAGATTAATTTAATAATTAATCCTGTTTTTAAGCCTTTAGCAACACGATATACTTTTTGCGAAATCGCTTCCACTGCAGTATTTTCTGGAGTTGCTTCAACTTGTACTGGATTTTTAAGTATAGTAAAAGCTAGTTTTTTAATCTCTTTAGAAAACGTTGCCGAGAACATTAAGTTTTGTCTTTTCTCTGGCATAAGCTTCATTACACGCTCTATATCACGTAAAAAGCCCATATCTAACATTCTGTCTGCTTCATCTAAAACAAACATTTCTACGCGCTTTAATGAAATTGCTCCTTGATTACATAAATCTAACAAACGTCCTGGAGTTGCTACTAAAATATCGACACCGTTTCTAATGTTTGCTACTTGTGGTTTTTGGTTTACACCACCAAAAATAACTGTACTACGTAAATTTAAAAACTCGCTATATTCCTTAACATTAGCATACACTTGTGCAGCTAATTCTCGTGTTGGTGTTAATACCAACGCACGAATAGGTCTAAATTTTTCTTTTGGGTTTTCGCTTAATATATGAAGCATTGGCAAGGTAAAACCTGCTGTTTTTCCTGTTCCTGTTTGTGCAGATGCTAAAACATCGTAACCATCTAAAACTGGTGGAATTGCTTTTGCTTGAATTGGTGAAGGTGTTGTATATCCTTTTTTGGCAATAGCCTTAAGTATAGGCTCAGAAAGGCCTAGTAATTTGAATGACATAAATAAAGTTTATGAGATAAACTCTAATTAATTTTAGGTCATCTCTTTTTAATAAGCTGCAAAGGTAGTGCTATTTTATAGGTTATTGGTGTGTTTGGGGAATGTTTGTGTTTTCTAGGTTTGGGTTTGTGGGAAAAATAGGCGAACTTCGAATTTAAATTAATTACGAATATGAAACATTATTAACGATTTCATATCAACAAATAAGATCAGTACAAGCTAAAAAAATATGATAATTGAAACAACAGCACTAATATCAATTGGGACATGGTTAGGAAGTAAACTTTTAGATAAGGGTTTTGACTCAATACATGACAGAGTAACTTCTGAGAGTTTTAATGATAAATTTTATCAAAAAGTTAACAATGCATCAACCACATTACAAACTAAACACCCAGATGCATTAGGTGGTAACATCGAATTTTTTTTTAAGCACGAAGATGTATTTAATGAACTAATCAAATTACTATTCGTTAACTCAAAAGTTGATTTGAAAGTTATTGAAGAAAAGTTTGATATAAAAACATTACCTGACAACTTTATTCTAGAATTCATAAACCTTCTAAAAGAAGAACTTTATAAAGACAAGTACTTTTACCAAATATTATCCAACAAAGAAATCTATTTATTAAGTATCGGTATTAATAAAAAAATCGAAGATGTGCTAAAAATTTCTTCCTTATCATACGAGGAAATTAAAAAGTTAAAAAAGATAATTGAGTCTAAATTTAGAAGTGTTTTTTCTTTTACGGATTTTATCAATAAATATAAAATATGCTTAATAAATAATTATTCGCAATTAAACTTCATCGGTCTAGGATTAGACTTAAGTATAAAAAAAGGTAAAAGAAAAAAGCTTGAAGACCTATTTGTTAAACCAACATTCTCTACAGATGAGGCTAACTCAAAAATTCTACGTAAAATCAATCCTGATTATAATACTGAAGGCAAAATTTCACTTGCTGAAATATTCAATTTTGAAAAAAATTTAATAATACTTGGTAATCCAGGTAGCGGAAAATCAATTTTCACGAAGTTCGTATCATTAAAATTAATACAAAGTGAAAAATTAGTTTTCGAAAACAAAAAAATAACGGAAAGCATTCCTTTTAGAATAGAACTAAGAAAGTACCATGCTTTTAAAAAAGAACAAAACGAAGGCTTAATTAAATATTTAAGGTTCCTATTAGAAATTGAATATGGTTTTACTAGCCTCATTACTGAAGATATTCAAAAAATATTAAAAGAAAGAAAGACTGTTATAATATTCGATGGTTTGGATGAAATATTTGATCTTAATGATAAATTATTAATCAAAAACGACATTGAAAACTTTATTACGCAACATAAAAATGTTAGAACAATAGTAACCTCAAGAATAATAGGATATGATGATACAGCTTTAAAAGAAGCAGAAATGCTAAAATTAATAATAAATAATTTTGACGATAACCAAATTGAAAAATATATTAAGAATTGGTATTTAGTTGAAGAAGAAGATGAGCAAGTTCGTCAAAAGGAAATTAATGACTTTTTGACTAAAAGAAAACTAATTGATGATGAATTAATTTCTAACCCATTGCTGTTATCACTTATCGTTATTTTATATAGAAACAATCTAAAAGTTCCTGAATCAAAGCTTGAAATATATCAATCGTGTACTAAAACTTTAGTAGATAAATGGGATCAAAGTAAAGGAATGGAAATTAATATTTCTGATGATATTTACAAACGGAAAGACACCGTTTTTGCAGATTTAGCGTATTGGCAGTATAAGGAGTTAAGTAAAAAGGATGGTAAAGTAACATATCAAAGAGCAAAAAACACTGTTGCCAGCAGTTTAACTGAAAAACTAAAAATTGCTGATGACTTCACTTCAGACCTATATTCAGAACAATTTTTATTATATGCACAAAAACGATCATTATATTTTGACAACAATTTTACACATAAAACATTCCTTGAATATTTTACAGCTTTTTGGATATTTTCAAATATTGAAAAGAAACATAAAAAAAATGAAAGAGATAATTTAATAAAAGAATATATTATCAGCCCTTACTGGCATATAGTATTGGAGTTATTAATCAATTTAATAGATAAAGATCAAGCAGACAATGAGATAATTGATGATTTAATAAAACACCAATTGAAAGAGAATGTAGAATCTGCCACCTTTTTTCTACAAATTTATAATACCATTCAAAATGTTAGTATTTCTATATTTGAAGATATAGTAAAAGAATCAATTTATAGTCTTTTGAAAAAGCAATCAAAGACAGGTAATAATCAACGCTATAAAAACCAACTAAACTCTCCATTTTACTTGTTAACACAACATTTTGGAAACAATTCTTTAAAGGAATCAATTAAAAAGTGTATAACAGAAATTCAGTTAGATAAAAACAGTTTCTACGACGCAAGCCTTCTACTTTCTTTATATTTAGAAATAGGTGTCGAAAGTCGTGATTATAACAATAAGGAGGTTTTCAGTAAGCAAGATACTGTATATGAATTATTTTCTAAAAAAGTAAGAATTGAAGACCCAATAAACTATTTGATGCAAGAATTTCTATTTAACGAGACTAATTTTGATATTAATCCTGTACCATTTGCAGCTATATTTTTAGAAACATTCTCAAAAGAAGAATTTAATAATAATTTACAATCTAAGTTTGGAGAGTTTACATACATTCCTGTGAAAAACATATGTTTGAAGAACGTACTATTCAATTTAAATCAAAATATACTTAATGAATATATTTTATTAATTGAAAAACACAATATTTCAAAAGATGATTTAGTCAAAGATCTTTTTTTACAAAATTTTTACATGAAAAAGAAAGAAAGTTTTAAAAATTTAATAAACAACATAAATCACTTAAAGAACAAGAACTACTCGATATTATTAGTTCCAATTATTTATAAGTTAAGGTTTTACAGATCAAACAGAGATAAACCCGATTTTATTGAATTATTAGACAGGTTAGAAAACCTAAGACTTTCTACAAAATTAAAATTTATTGTAAATAATGCTAACAACAAGAAAAAAGTAAAATCTTATATTTGTGAAAATTTTAAAATTGACAAATTGTTAATCAAATAAAATCAATTTAAATTTATATTAAATATTACATTACTCTTAATCAACTTATTATTTTCAGGCTCATTAATAGAACTTTGGGATATATTAATTACAGAATTAATCTTACTTAAGAAAACTACTAATTGCAAGAACTTTTCTACTAAATTCTAACTCTAAAAAAAACTAAGGCGTAGAATTAGAAACCTGTAACATTTTCCCATTATAAAACTTATTACCATTCAAAGAAAAGTCCGCAATATATTCTGCCATTTCTAAAGCTGTTGTTGGTGCTTGATAACCAGGAAACGCTTCTTCTAGCATTTCAGTCTGTACAGCACCTAAAGCCAATACATTAAAGCTTGGTCCAGTTTCTTTATATTCTTCGGCTAAGAGCTCTGTAAGCGTTACTACAGCACCTTTACTAGAACTGTAAGCAGATAATCCTGGAAACTTAACGCTACCTTGTACTCCACCCATTGAGCTGATGGTAATAACATGACTTTCTTTTTTCATGAAAGGCAATACACGACGCGTCATTTCGGCAACACCAAAAACGTTAGTTTTATAAACGTGTTCAAAATCGTCCATTGTGGTTTCGGCAAATGGTTTGTTTAATAATGCACCTGCATTATTAATTAAAACATCTACTTGCTTCCACTCTTTAGTAACGTAAGCTTCTACTTTTTTATAGTCTTCTTCTTTACATAAATCGAAAGCAAAAGATTCTATATTATCAAAATGTAAATTACTAACAGGCTGTGCGTTTCTAGATAATGCTAATACATTGTGACCTTGATTGGCAAATAAATGTACCAACTCGAAACCTATACCTCTACTTGTTCCTGTAATGATTATGTTTTTTTTTACTGTATTACTCATATAATTATTGATGCCAATGGCATTTATTAATTCATTTTAATATCTCGTGTTGGCGCATTTACCATTTGTTCTAAAACTGGTGCTAACTTGTTTATTAATCTCGCCATAAAAGGATAGTCTAATTTATCGATCTCATCATCCACATGATGGTAGAAATCGAAGTTTGATAAATCGCAAGAGGATACTGTATGGCAAGGTGTTTTAAACGCTTGGTAAAACGCATAATTATCTGAACGTTTAAACAGTCCATATTTTTTAGCCACATCTGAAGCACCTATTAGTTTTTCGCCTGCATAACCATTCATTACTTCGGCTAAATTTGATAATTCGTGACCAGTAATAAAAGCTTCGTAATCTCTTCCTACAAATGGCACACCTATCATTTCTAGGTTTATCATGGTGTATAAATCTATGTTCTTTTCTTTTAGTTTTTCAGCTAAATGCTTTGAGCCTAACAATCCTTTTTCTTCAGCAGTAAAGGTTGCAAATATGATGCTTCTCTTATTACTTTTATTTTTAGAAAAATACTTTGCTAAAGATAATACACCACTTGTTCCTGCTGCATTATCGTTTGCACCATTAGCAATCGTGTCTCCATTAACGTCTTTGGCTGTACCAATATGATCGTAATGTGCACCAATAAGTATAAACTCGTCTTTTAATTTTGGGTCTGTACCTTCAAGGTAACCTACTACATTGTAGGCATCTATTTCTCCAATTGCAAAATTATCGCGATAGGTTTCAAAATATGGTTTTAAGCCATAGCCTTTAAACTTCGTCTCTATGTAATTTGCAGCTTCGTTTATACCTTCGCTTCCTGTGTCGCGACCTTTCAACTCGTCTGAAGCCAAGAAAGAAATAATGCCTTTTAATTCGTCTGGAGTTACTACTTCTTTTACTTCTATTGTTTTAGAAGTTGTTACCTCTTTTACTGCTTCTTTTGCTGCTGGTTGTGTACCAAGAGTTTCGGTTGTAGTTGTTTTGTTAGAATCGCAACCTATAAATAAGGCTAAAAGACTTAGTGTTGTTATTATTTTCATATAAAATATATTTGAGTTTAAAGATAAAAAAAACCTACTTCATTATAGTGAAATAGGTTTTAGTTTTATGAGATTCTTCGCTGCGCTCTGCATGACAGACTAGACTATTAATGACAGATTAAACTAACATTGTTACAGGATTTTCAATAAATCCTTTTAAGGTTTGTAAAAACTGTGCTCCAGTTGCACCATCTACTGTTCTATGATCACAAGCAAGAGTTAATTTCATTGTATTTCCTGCTACTACTTGTCCGTTTTTAACAACCGGTTTTGAAACAATTGCACCTACAGATAATATTGCTGAGTTTGGTTGATTTATAATAGACGTAAAACTTTCTATACCAAACATGCCTAAGTTAGAAATAGTAAACGTACTACCTTCCATCTCGTCTAAAGCTAGTTTTTTGTTTCTTGCTTTTCCAGCATACTCTCTAACAGCTGCACCAATTTGTGGTAAACTTTGCTCGTTGGCAAATTTAACTACTGGTACTAAAAGTCCGTCTTGTACAGCTACAGCAACACCAATATGTACATGGTTGTTTAATTTCATTCTATCGTCAAACCACTGAGAGTTAACTTGTGGATGTATACGTAATGCTAAAGCACATGCTTTAACAATCATATCATTATAAGAAATTTTTACATCTGGAATAGAGTTGTACTGCACTCTAAATGCCATAGCATTCTCCATATCAAACTCTACATTTAAGTAATAATGTGGTGCTGTAAATTTAGACTTCGCTAAATTTTTAGCAATTGCTTTACGCATGTTTGAGTTTGGAGTCTCGTCGAAATCTTCTTGACCTGTTGCTATAAACTTTGCTATTGATGCAGAAGATGTTACAGATGGTGTAAAGTTTTCGATATCACGCTTTACAATACGTCCATTCTCTCCAGAACCTTTTACTTGGTTTAGTTGAATGCCTTTTTCTTCAGCCATTTTCTTAGCTAAAGGCGAAATAAACAATCTACTTGAGTCTGAATTTGTATTTGATACTACTACCGCTGTTTTTGTTTTAGATTCTTCACTTACGCTCTGAATGACAGCTTTTGTTTCTTGTTTAGGTACTTCTTCTTTTTTAGCTGAATTTCCTCCAACTGCAAAGTTTTTAGCTATTGCTGAAACATCTGCTCCTGCAGGACCAATAATTGCTAAAAGCGCATCTACCTTAGCAGAATCTCCTTCGTCTAAACCTACATGTAGTAACGTTCCAGATTGAAAAGATTCGAATTCCATAGTCGCTTTATCTGTTTCAATTTCAGCAAGAATATCGCCTTCCTCAACAGTATCACCTATTTTTTTTAACCATGTTGCTACAGTTCCTTCTTCCATTGTATCACTTAAACGTGGCATAGTTACAACTACAACACCTTCTGGTAATGCTTCTGCTTCTTGAGGAGTTTCGCTTTCTGGAGCTGCTTCTACTTTATCTTCTGTAGAAGTTTCTGGTTCCTCTTTAGTATCACTTACGTTTAATAATCCAGAAATATCTTCACCTTCCTCTCCAATAATTGCTAAAAGGGTATCTACCTTAGCGGTATCTCCTTCTTGAATGCCTATATGAAGTAAAGTACCTTCGTTGAAAGACTCAAATTCCATAGTGGCTTTATCTGTCTCGATTTCTGCTAGAATATCGCCTTCCTCTATTTTATCACCTACTTTTTTAAGCCAACTTGCTACAGTGCCTTCTTCCATTGTGTCGCTTAAACGCGGCATGTTTATTACTTCAGCCATAGCTTATTTTATTTTATGCTCTATAAATGGATAATCTTCTTGTTCGTATACAACATCGTACATAACATTTTTATCGGGATATGGAGATTCATCTGCAAATTTCTCACATTCAGCTACTAATGCTTTAACGCGTTTATCTATAATTTTTAAATCGTCTTCGTTAGCATACTTCTTTTCAAGGATAATATCTTTTACTTGCTTGATAGGATCAATTTTCTTGTACTCTTCTACCTCAGATTTCGTTCTATAATGCTGTGCATCAGACATTGAATGCCCTCTATAACGGTATGTTTTAACCTCTAAAAATGTTGGTCCTCCACCTGTTCTTGCTCTAGTTATAGCTTCATCAAAAGCTTCTGCAACTTTAATAGGATTCATTCCATCTACAGGTCCAGAAGGCATTTCGTATCCACGGCCTAACTTCCATATATCTGTATGGTTTGCTGTACGTTCTACTGATGTTCCCATTGCATAACCATTATTCTCGCAAACAAATACTACAGGTAATTTCCAAAGCATTGCCATGTTAAATGTTTCATGTAAAGAACCTTGTCTTGCTGCACCATCTCCAAAACAACAAATAGATACAGCTCCTGTTTCATGATATTTATCTCCAAAAGCCATTCCTGCTCCTAAAGGTATTTGACCACCAACAATACCGTGTCCTCCGTAAAATCCTTTTTCTTTAGAAAAAATATGCATCGAGCCACCTAAACCTTGAGAAGTTCCTGTTGCTTTACCAAATAATTCTGCCATAACACGTTTAGGATCGACTCCCATACCAATAGGCTGAACGTGATTACGATATGCAGTAATCATTTTATCTTTTGTTAAATCCATTGCGTGTAAAGCTCCTGCTAACACTGCTTCTTGACCATTATATAAGTGAAGGAACCCTCTAACTTTTTGTTGGATATAAACTGCAGCAAGTTTGTCTTCAAACTTTCTCCAGAAATACATGTCTTCATACCATTTAAGGTAAACTTCTTTAGTTATTTTCTGCATTTTTGGTGTTTCTTTACGGTAAATTAAAAACCATTTTATTCAATAAATTTCAAATTATTAATAAGACACTAATCTTTCAAAAAAAATTGCAATAACAAAAGTAACACATTCATTTGGTATTGCAAAAGTGAAAATTGACTAAAATTACATGAATTTAGTCTTTTATTTTTCGAAAACGTTATAGATTAGAAGAATCGAAGCCAAAAGGCAATAAGTTTGCCAAAGAATTAGATTTCATTACTTTTCCTACTTCACCCATAAAATAAATTTCTATAGGTAAATTTTGTTTTGTTTCGTATTCTGCAATAGATTGCCTGCAGGCTCCACAAGGCGGTATTGGTGTTTTTGTTTTTTGATTTTGAGAAGCTGCAGTAATTGCTATTTTAACAATTTTAGCATTTGGATATTTAGCACCAGCATAAAAAATAGCAGTCCGTTCTGCGCACAGACCTGAAGGATAAGAAGCATTTTCTTGATTATTACCAGAAATAATTTCTCCGTTATCAAGTAATAATGCAGCACCAACATGAAACCTAGAATAAGGTGCATAAGCTTTATCCCTTGCCTCTATTGCATCTTGCATTAATTTCTGGATGTCTTTTGGTGTGTCTTCTAAATTATCGAAAACATAAAGTTTCGATTCTATTTTCAATTCTTTCATATCTATTGAAATACGGTAATACAGATTAATTTAGACAAAAAAACTACTGCTTTTTACGCAATAGTTTTTGTTTTTATAATTTTTAAAAAAAATTAATATTCTGTGTATTCTCCTTCACCTAAGTTAAACGTTAAAGAGAAACGCAATGTACTTTCTAATGGACTTTGAACTTGCGATGCTGAGAATAAGTAGGATAAATCTATATTAAGAACATTATATTTAAAACCAGCTCCTAATGCAAAGAATTTACGTGCTCCTTTTGTTTCGTGCTCATTAAAATAACCTGCTCTAAAAGCAAAGGAATCTTGATATAAGTATTCTAATCCTACTGCATAAGTAAACTCTTGAAGCTCTTCTGCTCCTCCTCCTGGCGCATCACCAAAAGATTGAAATACACCTGAAACAAAATCGACATTATTATCTTGACCATCTATAATAAAATTTTGTTCTGTATTTACTATTTCATCATCTAGAGTTGCTGGATCTCCATCAGGATCATCAAGCTGTCCGTTTCCATTATTATCAACAAACTCAACTCTATCACCTAAAACTGGTGGTGTTGGTACTAGTAACTTTGCAAATTCTACAGTCACACCCAATTTGTTATATTGATCGAAAATAAAGTCGAAACCACCTCCTAAACGCAACATTGTTGGTTGAAAATTTTCTTGTCCTCCTTCATCGTACACGAATTTAGGACCTAGATTTTGAATTGCAAATCCACCTCGCCAACGACCATTAAAGTCGTTATAAGCCTCTTCTTCTCCTTGATAATAACCTGTAATATCTACACCAAAAGTATTAGCTGTAGTAACATCATTATCTCCAAAATTTAATTTTAAATCTGAACGCAAATAACGCATTGCTACTGCCATACCAAACTGGTCGCTTAAACGTAAAGTATAAGATATATCTAATGTTAATTCGTTTGGAGACTGGATAAGTGGTGTTGAGTTTTCGTCTTCAACAAATTCAATATCTCCTAATGAGAAATATTTAAAACTAGCAGCAAATGCACTTTGTTCATTTATTCTATTGAAATACGTTACACTACCTAAGAAAATATCGTTTACCAACTGACTTAAATATGGTGTGTAACTTACTGCAACTCCAGATTTAACTGTCGAAAACACATATTTAGAAGGATTCCATTGTTGCGAAAAAGCATCTGGCGATGTTGCAACTCCCATATCTCCCATTGCAGCAGCTCTAGCATCTGGTGCTATTAAAAGAAACGGCACTCCTGTTGTTATTACTCGAGTATCCTGAGAAGGTTGGATTTCGAATAAATTTTGTGCAGTACTATTTAAGGCAAAAATTAGTACAATTACTATTAAAACATTCTTTTTCATGAGGTTTTTTTTATTGTTTTTTAACGATCGCATGTTAGTAGCAATTAGTCGTTTTTTTTTTAAGAGGCAATATCTTTATGGTGTTCGTTTTTTAATACTATTTTATTAGACAAATATAATTTTTTATTACAGGATAACAAGTTTCTCTATTTTTTCTACTGTTTTATTTGTAGCACTAGAATGTACTTTTAGCTTATAGACGTAGGTTCCTTTTCCTATTTTGTCTCCAAAGTCGTCTCTACCGTCCCAAACTATATCGCGAGATGTTGAGCTACTAGACTTAGAGCCTACTCCTGTAGTTTGCCCATTTAATGTTCTTACTAACTTTCCAGAAACTGTGAAAATTTGTACAGAGATATCTAAAACCTCTGAACTATTATGACTAAACCAAAACTCTGTATAATTTACAAATGGATTTGGATAGTTAAGTACATTTTCTATCACTAAATTTTCTTTTTCATCAAAAACTCTAAACTGTAACTCGCTTGTAGAAGAATTATTATAAACGTCCCAAGCTTTAAGTGTTAATGTATGTAATCCAGGTTCTAAGTCTCTATAAGGAAAACTTAAACTACCTCTAGTAAAGTCGTCTAATTCTGTTACATAAAAACTATTAAGCACAAATGGATTTACTTCATCTCCATCTAACAAAGCAACTATATCATGCCCTATTCCACTTGCAGTATTAATTCCATTTTCGTCTTGTAATTTAACTAATAATGTTGGAGAATCGTTTGTGATTCCTCCAGAAGCAAAGTTTTCGTCGTTCATGAATAAACTTATGTTTGGTCCTTGGTTATCTTCGGCTGCATTTTCATTTACACCACCTATTTGAAGCGTACTTGTTGTTGCTCCAGATTGATCTAATAGAGAATTTTCTGTAGAAGTATAGAAACTTACTTTTCCAAAACCAACAGGAACTCCTATATCTCTTGGCACAATAAAATCAAATTCAAACTCACCATTAGTTACTGTAGATTGACCTCTAAAAATAACCTCTCCTAAAGTTTCATATTGCAACTTAATTACAGATCCTCCAGAAAAAACATTATCGTTTGCTAGTGTTTCTCTTTGTATTGGTTTATCGTAAATTGTTGTCTCTACTGTTCCATTATAATTAGTTAAAAGGTTTCCTGCAACATCTGTAACTTCTCCAGATAGCTTAGCATAACTCAACGCTTCTAAAACCTCTGTATTTCCAGCAACAGGTGAGTCGTTTATTTTAGTTAATCTTACATTAGGCTGAGGAAAAGCTAATTTTAAAGCAGGATCTCCAATATAAAATACTAAGTATTTTTGAGAAATATTAGCTACACTGTTACTGTTTTTTGTAAGTCTTAAAGCTTCTGCCATTGATGGATATTCATTATCTTCATAAATATCTGTATCATTAAAAGAGAACAAGAATTCTTCTAATTTAATATTGAATTCTACTCCTACAGTTACAAAAATTTGACGCGTTGTAGATATTAACGAAATTGCACCACCATTTTTATTCCAGTACGCTAATTCACCAGCAGTAACACGTAAAGGATTATCAAACCTTGTATATTCACAAGTTACTGTAACAAAACAAGTTAATTTACAATCATTTCTTAGGTTTTGTACATCAGGCTTTTGAAACAATCTCTCGAATGACCAACCGTCTTCTCCTCCATGTCCAAAATAATTAACTACTAATGCTCCATTTTCAATAGCATTAGCAATAGCAGTATTGACTTCGGGATAACGCTCTCCTCCAGCTGATGCTTGTTGTTGAAATGCATCTGCATGAATTTTAACTGCGTTTAAAAATGGTTTTTCTGTTGTAATTTGATCGGCAATTTGATCTGTAGTAGCTTGAAGTACTGCTTCATAAGCTTCATCTACATCATCTGACACAGCAATAAAATTATTCCTCCAACTACCTAACGCTTCTTTAGAATAATAAACAGCCACTTTATCAACCATTTGATTAGCACGTTCTGGAGAATCTGCAAGAATTCTACCTACTGCAATGTCTAACCTGTCAGAAGAAACCATTGTACCTTCATTTATATCCATCATGCCATAAAAATCGTCTGACACAAATGAATTGGTTAAATTAAAACTATCATAAGCATGCCATGAAGGCGTGTTATAGGTGTTTGAAGAAATTCTGCCTTTATAATCGAATGAACTATCTCCAAAAAGACATAAGTATTTTACTCTATTTTCTGGAGCACTTGCGTTATCATATACATACTTTACCATATTTCTAATTGCCGAAATATCTCTGTTTCCAGTATTAAATTCCCTATATATAGATTCTAAAGTTACTACCTTAACATTAAAGTTATTTTGATTTCTATTTATTTGCGCTAAACGATTTGCTTGACCTACAAGAGAGTTAGGAGTTACAATAATATAATCTACATCTTGAAAATCTCCCTGACTATTATTAAAAATTGTTCCTTTAATATTTTGATTTGGCACAAAAGAACTCCCTGTGTTTATTGGTTGGTATAAATCTGATGCTGTAAATGCTACATATTCTTTTAAGCTACCTAAATTTGATTTAAAACTAAGTGTTGCTTCAGTATTTAATTTATTAGTAACATTATTTATATCTGTTACCTCCCAAACTTCTGAAACATTTGCAGCATTAGTTATAGTGTACATTCCAATGCCTGAAGTCTCCGCAGTAGCCCGATTAAAAAACAAAAACTGACTACCACTGTAGCTTAAATTCCTAGTTGCTTCTATTGAGATATAATCTATATATCCTGCAGCACTTGGGACTCCTAACTTATCGTAATCAACTTTTACACTAATATTTTCTGATGCAACAGCTATGTCTCCGGTGAAATTAGCACTTGATCCAAAATTATCGCCTTCTACACCTGCAGTTGTTAAGGATGCAACTTCACTATTATTTACACTAACAGTAAAATTAGCGGTATTACTAGATGTAGATGCTCCTTTAAATTCAAATTTCAAAGGCTCTGTTGTTATTATGTTTGGAAAATTAAAATCGAATATTTTTGTTGTTTCAATATCCAGTTCATCTCCAAACCATCTTCTACCTACAAAAGCAAGATTAAACTCATCTAATTCATGATATTGATAATCTTGAAACGTTGAGATATTGGTAGTAGCGTTTCCAGTTGGCTCAACCATATTTTGAATTCTTTTACCATTTCCAAATCCAATATTAACATAATAATTGGTTACACTATTATATGGGTTAACATTTGTGTTTACTAAGGGATCCTCTACAATACCTTTTGGTCCTACTCCATAAAATATAACATAATCACCGTCATTAAATATCCCGTCTTCTTCTCCAACTACTTTTATGGCATTCTCAATCGGATCAATTGGATAGTTATCATTATTTAAATAAGGAATCATTTGTCCTCCATTACCATAAATTCGTATTGTTCTTGGATCTAAAGCGTTAGTATTAACACCTAGACTATTAAGAAAACTCTTAGAAAGTCTAAAAACACCTGTTTTATCTATTCCAAATCTATACCATGAACCAGAACTTAAAATAGAATTAGTTATTGGTTGCCTATTACTTGTTCTAGAAGACACATTAGAGTTCTCGTAATCAACAGTAAAAGAAGTTACTTTTTTGTATGAATTATTTCCTGCTTTTACAATTGCAGAAACTATTAATAATACATATTTATTCTCTCGTGCTTGAGTGTTTTTTAAATTATATGTAATCGAAGATGGAATAGTTTTTAAATCTAAATCTTTTAAATCTGATTTAGAAACAGGAGCATATTTAACATTTGTTAGTCTTACACTACCTTCTTTAATACTAGAATTAGTATCCCACTGCGAAACAAAATTAATTCCAGTTTTTAAATTAAAATTAAAATTCTCTTTAGGTGAAAAATTTGGCACAGTTATACTGTGACTTCCTGTATTTAATGTTTTAGCATCATTCCAGGTAAGATTAAATTTCTTTTGTTGCGAATAGGCTATAGTACATAACAGCACTGTAATACCAAATAATATCTTTTTCATTGTTTTAAATAACGTGAATATTTCAATGTTATTATTACATTTTTAACATTTTCATAAAAACGTTTCAAAATTACAATAATAAATTAAAATAACCTGCGTTATATACGCTCTAAACGTCGTAAAAAAACAATTAATTTATCGATGTAAAGTAAATAAATAGGTTGAAATGCAATTTTTTTTAAGTTAATTTTACGAAATAACTTGTAGAGTTATGTAGAATCATTATATTGCGTCACCAAAAAAAAATAATTAGTTTACATAAACGTATCAATATGAAAAAAGTAATTGTATCAAGGGTTTTAATGCTATTAGCAGTTTCTTTAACCTTGGTTGGATGTGGTAGATCTGGAGGATCTAACGTAGATAGTGCCACTGGTTGGGAAATTAATGCTAAAGAAGGCGGTTTTCAATACAACACAAAATTTCAAGAACAAGAAACGCCTCCAGGAACCGTATTTATAGAAGGAGGTACTTTTACTAAAGGTAAAGTTCAAGATGATGTAATGCATGACTGGAACAATACGCCTAACCAACAACATGTACAATCTTACTATTTGGATGAGACTGAAGTAACTAATCAAAATTACTTAATGTATTTAGATTGGATTAAACAAGTTTATCCACCAGAAGATGAGAACTTTAGAAAAATATACGAAGGTGTTGTGCCTGATACTTTAGTTTGGAGAAACCGTTTAGGTTATAACGAGGTAATGACAGAAAATTATTTACGCCATCCTGGTTATGGTCAATATCCTGTAGTTGGTGTAAGCTGGATACAAGCTGTTGAATATGCTAATTGGAGATCAGACCGTGTTCAAGAAAAAGCATTACAAAAAGGAGGGTATTTAAAACAAAATAGTCAATACGAAGCTACTGCTGATGCAAACTTTAGTACAGATACTTACATTAACGCACCAACTCAAACTTTTGGTGGTAATGAGGATATATTAAGAGGTGGTAAATTAAAACCACAAACTGACGCTAATGGTGAAGAAATTAACGTATATGCTTCAAGACAAACTGGTATTATTTCTCCTAAATATAGACTTCCAACTGAGACGGAATGGGAATATGCAGCTTTAGGTTTATCTGAAATTAGAAGCTATAACGTATACAGAGGACGTAAAAAATATCCTTGGGATGGACAATATACTCGTTCTGGAAAGCGTAAAATTAAAGGAGATCAATTAGCTAATTTCAAACAAGGAAAAGGTGATTACGGTGGAATTGCTGGGTGGTCTGACGATGGTGCAGACATTACAGCTCAAGTAAAATCTTACGCAGCAAACGATTATGGCTTATACGATATGGCTGGAAATGTAGCGGAATGGGTTGCTGATGTATACAGACCTATTGTAGATGATGAATTTAATGACTTCAACTATTTTAGAGGAAATGTATACACTAAAAATGCAATTACAGAAGATGGTACAGTTAAAATTGTAACTACAGACGAGATTGTTTTTGATACACTTCCAAACGGAAAAGTTATAGCAAGAGATTTACCTGGTGAAATTGCTCAAGTCCCTGTTGACGAAGACGAAACTTATTTAAGAACAAACTTCGATAGAAGTGATAACCGTAACTTTAGAGATGGAGATAGACGCTCTTCTCGTGGTTATGATGATTTTGATGAAACAGAAAGTGACGAAAAGTCTACAACAGGAAAAATGTACAATTCGCCTAAGCATTCAACAGAAGTTGATTCTTTAGGAAACATGGTTAGAGAATGGGATAAGAGCACAAAAAGAACATCTTTAATTAACGATGAGGCACGTGTATTTAAAGGAGGTTCTTGGAGAGACAGAGAGTATTGGTTAGATCCAGCTCAAAGACGTTATTTTCCTCAAAATATGGCAACAGACTACATTGGCTTTAGATGCGCAATGTCTAGAGTAGGTTCTAAATCTAAGTCTAAAAACAAAACTAAGAACTAGAAATAGTTTTAAATAATATTTAAAGTCCTAACGTTTAGTTAGGACTTTTTTTATACTTTTATTTTATTATACGAGCCTATTAATAAGAGTTAAGAAAATATAATACATGAAAATACAAGAACTTCACACTTTGTTTTTAAACTGTAATGGTGTTTCTACAGATACCAGAAAGGTATCTAAAGACAATATGTTTTTTGCACTAAAAGGAGACAACTTTAATGGCAACACATTTGCAAATAAAGCCTTAGAAATAGGCGTCAAATATGTAATAATAGATGACGTTGAATTTAAAACTTCGGATAAAACAATTTTAGTAGAAAATGTCTTGGAAACATTACAAGCATTAGCATCGTATCACAGAAACCATTTAAAAATCCCAATAATAGCTTTAACTGGAAGTAATGGAAAAACAACTACTAAAGAATTAATAAACGTTGTGCTATCTAAAAAATATAACACAACAGCAACTATAGGTAATTTAAACAACCATATTGGAGTTCCATTAACGTTATTATCGATGTCTAGCGATACAGAAATAGGTATTGTAGAAATGGGAGCCAATCATATTAAAGAAATTGAATTTCTATGTACTATTACTAAACCAGACTTTGGTTATATAACTAATTTTGGTAAAGCTCATTTAGAGGGTTTTGGTGGTGTTGAAGGCGTTATTAAAGGTAAAAGTGAGCTCTATCAATTTTTAACCAAAAATAACAAACATGTGTTCTTAAATGCTGATGATCCAATCCAAAAAGAAAAACTAAGTGCGTATATTAAAAAGTTTGGTTTTTCTGAAACTGATTCTAATTACATTAAAATTGAATTTATTCAAGCAAATCCGTTTGTTAAATTTAAAATTGAAGACGTAAATATAGAGTCGCAACTTATTGGGAAATATAACTTCACAAATCTATGCGCAGCATCAATAATTGGCAAATATTTTAATATTAAATTGAATGACATAAAGAATGCTTTGGAAAATTATGCGCCAACAAACAATCGTTCTCAAATTATTAAAAAGGAATCTAATAAAATTATTCTAGACGCTTATAATGCCAATCCAACAAGTATGAAGGCAGCTTTAGATCATTTTAGTAATTTAAAAGATGAACATAAAATAGCTTTTTTAGGTGATATGTTCGAATTAGGTAAAGATGCGAAGCAAGAGCATCAAACTATTTGCGAATTGACCAAGACACTATCAATTGATACCGTTTATTTAATTGGAGAAAATTTTTATAAAACTAAAAATAATGCAAATAAAATTAGGCAATTTGCATCTTTCAAATCTTTAAAAGAAAACTTTAGTTCTATTGAAACTAAAAATGCAACATTACTAATTAAAGGCTCTCGTGGCATGGCCTTAGAACGCATATTAGATTTACTTTAAAAACCTATATCTTATCTAAAAAAGCTTTAAACATTTCTCTATACTCTTTATAACCTTTTGTAGAGTCCCAAAGTGCTCTAGAACCATGAATACCTTCTTCTTTAGGTTTATAATGAAAAAGATTGTTTGTTTTCATCTTACTTACTAGTGTTGTTAAGGCTTCCGTTTCTGAAAGAGAAGCTGTAACAAAAGTAGGTTTTGCTATGTCTTTTATCTCATTTTGAATACTCATACCTTTGTAGTATTCTCCTGGACTAAAAGCAGCAATGGCTTTAACTTTATTATTATTTTCACCTATTAACATCGCTAAAGTAGCAGAATAAGAACTTCCAACAAGTACTATTTGCAAATTACCATTGTCTTTATAAACATAATCGATTGCAGCAATAATGTCTGGTTTAGCATCTATATAATCTGTATTTATTTTTTTTGCCTTTGCTAATTTAGCCGTTTCATTTACAACACTATTAACACCATTACCAGATCTTTGATCTATTGCCATAACACTATAACCATAACTATTTAAAAGTAATGCTGTGTCTTTATATTCTCCTCTACTATAACCAGCCTGGTGACATAGTAGAATAGTAATTGGGTTGTTTTCTACTTTATAAACGTCTGCTGTAATAGTTAAACCATCGTGAGATGGAAAAGTTATGGTTTCCTTAGACATTTGTTTATTCCCATTCTTAATACTCCCTTCTAAACTAGCCAGTTTTTCATCTATAACAGAAGACTTATTATCAATAGTTTTTTTATCATTTTTACATGACATGATAATGAAGCATAAAGGCAATAAGAACAGTAGATTTTTCATTTTGTGATTTTATTTAAAGATAATAAAAAATAAGCAACGTATGAAAATGATAGACACAAAAAAAGCCTAATGAAATTTCATTAGGCTTTTTTAAATTTATGTGGGCGACAAGGGATTCGAACCCCTGACCCCTTGGGTGTAAACCAAGTGCTCTGAACCAACTGAGCTAGTCGCCCTTGTTATTAGGAGTGCAAATATACATGAGATTTTGATTACACAAAAGTTTTTTTGTAAAAATTTTTAAATAATTTCAGCAACTACGAAAGTACTTCCTCCAATAAAAATAACATCACGATTTTCAGCATTTTCTAAAGCCTTTTTATGTGCTTCACTTACAGAGTTATAAGTGTTAGAAATCAAGCTGTTTGAATCGAAATATTCTTTAAGTTTGTATTGATCTAATCCTCTAGAAATATTTGGTTTGCAAAGATAATATTGAGCTTTAATTGGTAATAAATCTATAATAGAATCTAAATTCTTATCATTTACTACTCCGAAAACGATATGTAAATTACTATATTCTTCATTTTGAAGTTGATTCATTACTATTGCTAGTCCTTCTCTATTATGTGCTGTATCACATATAACTTTTGGACCCTCTTTTAATATTTGCCATCTGCCTAGTAAACCTGTATTATGAACTACTTTAAAAAACCCATTTATAATATTTTTTTCAGATATATGAAACCCTTTAAGTTGAATTTCTTTGAGCGTTTGAACTACAGTTATAATATTTTTTTGTTGATAATTACCTATTAAATCGGTTTGGTATTTTTTTGTTTTAACTCTATCTGCGAAAATAATTTTTGTTCTACTATTCTTAACTATATCTTTAAATATTTCTTTAGTTTCCTTTTGAGTTTCTCCTATTACAACTGGAATATTTGATTTTATTATTCCTCCTTTCTCTTTAGCTATTGACTGGAGAGTGTTTCCTAAAAACTGCGTATGATCTAATCCAATGTTAGTGATTACACAAACTTCTGGAGTTATAATATTAGTAGAATCTAATCTTCCTCCCAGACCTACTTCAATAATAGCTATATCAACTTTTTGTTTTGAAAAATACTCGAAAGCTAAGCCAACAGTCATTTCAAAAAAGGATAATGAATTAGTCTGGAAAAAGTTTTTGTTTCGTTTTATAAACTGAATAACAAATTGCTTACTTATTTTTTTACCATTGATTTTTATACGTTCTCTATAGTCTTTTAAATGCGGAGAAGTGTACAGACCAACTTTGTATCCTTCTTCTTGCAGAATTGATGCTAGCATGTGACTAGTGGAACCTTTACCATTAGTTCCAGCTACATGTATTGATTTGAATTTATTTTCGGGATTATTGAGATGATTAGCTAATAGAATAGTATTACTTAAATCTACCCTGTAAGCACTCTTACCTTGTTTTTGATACATTGGAAGTTGAGAAAACATCCAGTTTACAGTATCGTGATAAGTCATTATTATTGTCCTAATTTGAAATCTATACTCACAAAACCTATTTGTCTTGTTGGCGCTTTAGAATCTGCTTTCCATTTATGAGATTTAGCAATTTTTATTGCAGTCTCTTCTAAACAAGCAGCAGTGTTTCTTGTTCCTTTTGTTCGCTCAGCCTTAACAACTTTACCAGACCTATCAACTTCAATTTTAATAACGACTAATCCAGACTCATTACAATCCTGTACTGTTGTTTGAAAAGAAGGTTTTCCTCTTCCGTTTAAACCATAACCAACTCCTCCATTACCTGTTCCTGCATCTCCAAAATAACTTGACGCATAAGGATTACCATCTAACTGACCTTTATCTCCTGGTTGATTATCGTCACCTTCACTTCCACTTGATTCTCCATTAGAATTATTCATTCCTCCCATCATGGCATCAATTTCCGCTTTTTTCTTTGCTTCTTCAGCTTTCTTTTTTGCTTCGGCTTCTGCTTTAGCTTTTGCCTTTTTTGCAGCTTCAATTTTCGCCTTTTCTTCGGCTTGCGCTTTAGCTTTTTTTACTGCTTCAGCTTTTTTTATTGCTATAGTTTCTTCAGTGTCTTGGGTTAAAACATCTTCTTTTTCTTCTTGAGAAGCTGAAGCTTCTTCAGCTTTATCTGGTTCTGTTTGTGCTTCTTGAGGTGTTTTATTTATATTTAAATCTTTAGATTTTACTGGTTTATCTGGTTGTACATTACCACTTCCAACTGGTGAATTACCAAAATTTACTGCAACTCCATATTCTTCTGGTGGATCTTGATAACTCTGACCTATTACAAAACATAGCAGTATTAGAATAACAACTATTAATGTTGTTATTGCAGCTGAATTTTGTTCGTGTTTAGTTTTTAAGTATTTCATCTTAATTCCGCTTTTATACGTTTATATAGATTTAATCAATTTTAATACTAAGTGGAAGATTAAAAGACACAGATGCTGGTCTTCCTTGTTGTTCTCCTGGTTTCATTTTAGGCAATAGCTTTACAACTCTTTTTGCTTCTGCTTCTAATTTAGCATCTGCTGCTTTTGCTCTAATTCCTACAATTGTTCCGTTTTCGTTTATTGTAAAACGAATGTTTATTTTTTGAATGCCATTTAACCCAATATCTGAAGCTAAAATTTTATTGAAATTATTATTTAAGAATTGTTTGATTTTATCATTCATACACTTTTTTCTCGCAACATTATTTCCAGATTCGCAACCTGGATATATTGGCGAATTCTCAATTAAAGCAAAAGAAACTGTTTCTCCACCACCTTGATTATTGTTTGCTGCTGAAGCTTTTGCTGCTGCTGCTTTATCCGAAGCTGCTTTTGCTGCGGCTGCCTTAGCTGCTGCAGCTTTTGCTGCTGCTGCTTTGTCTGATGCCGCTTTTTGTGCTTTTGCCTTAGCATCTGCTGCTGCTTTAGCTTTTGCATCTTTAGCTGCTTTATCGGCTTTAGCTTTTGCTACTGCTGCTACTTTTGCTGCTGCTGCTTTATCTGCTTTTTCTTTAGCGTCTTTTGCCTCTTTTGCTTCTCTTTCTTTTTTCTCTAATTTTTCTTTTACCTCTTTAGCTTCCTTCGCTTCCTTCGCTTCTTGAACTTCTTTTTCAGTTTTAATTTTTAAAGCCTCTTCTTCTTCTTGTGCTAATAATTTTTCTGCCGCAGCTTCAGCTTCAGCCTCTTTTGCTGCTTCTTCCTCAGCTGCTTCTACAGCCTCTGCCTCAGCTTTTTCTTCTGCTAATGCTTCTTCTGCTTGTTTTTCTTCCTCAGCTATTTCTTGAGCTGTTTCTTCTTCAACTATTTCTTCAGCGACTTCATCTTCTGCTGTTTCTTCTTCAACAACCTCTTCAGACTCTTCTGGTTCTGATTCTGTATCTTGAACATTTTCAGAATTATCAGGCTGAATATTATCGCTTACAAGATTTGCATCTCCAAAATTTATTGCAACTCCATATTCTTCTGGTAATTCTTGATAATCTTGACCTACTACAAAACAGAGCAAAACAAAAATAACTATTATTAAAGTTGTTATTTTTGCTGAATTTTTTTCGTGATTTGTTTCTAAGTATTTCATGTAAATTATAGTTGTAGAACGTTTAGCTCTATAAAATGCTTTAAGTATGATATTTTAAATTATGACCAAAGTTAGATGAGACAATATGTTACTGTGACTTTACTGCCAAAGATGACTTTATCTTATTTCTATTTGCAATGTCCATAATGTAAACGACATGTTTCATTTCTACATCTTGATCTGAACGAATTGTAATTGATGGTGCTTCTTCATTTCCTAGTTTTGACATTAGTTCTGCTTCTAAAGCATCTTTAGAAACTTTTTTCATGTCTATATAATAATTGGTATCCTTATCTACACTTACAGATATGTTTTTTGTCTGTGTGGTTTTACTTGTCGATTTTGGTAACAACAAATCTATAGCTTCGGCAGAAACTAGTGTTGATGCAATCATAAAAAAGATAAGTAGTAGGAATACAATATCTGTCATTGAAGACATATTGAATTCTGGTGTTACTTTATTTCTTCCGCGTAAATTCATGAATTAGTTTTTAAATTGGTTCGTTTAAAAGGTCTAAAAACTCTAACGAGTTTGCTTCCATTTTGTAAACTATTTTATCTGTTTTTACAACTATGTGGTTGTATGCAATATATGCAACGATACCTACTACTAGTCCTCCTACGGTTGTTGTCATTGCTGTATATAGACCATCTGCTAATGTTTTAATATCTATAGAACCACCAGAATTTGCTATTTCGAATATAGACAGTATCATTCCAATAACTGTTCCAAGAAATCCAATCATTGGTGCTGCACCTGAAATTGTTGCTAATACACTTACGTTTTTTTCTAGACTATAAACTTCTAAACGTCCTGCATTTTGAATTGCTGTATTAATATCGTCTAAAGGTTTCCCTATTCTAGAAATACCTTTACTAATTAATCTTGATACAGGTGAGTTTGCTTGAGAACATAAATTTTGAGCGGAATCAATTTTTCCATCACTTACGTAATCTTTAATTTGATTCATAAAGTTTGAATCTACTTTAGAAGCCTCTTTAATAGCAAGGAGTCTTTCAAAATAAATATATAATGCAATTACAAATAAAACAAATAACAGACCTATTATTACTATTCCTGCTGTTCCTCCAGTTGTTATTAATTCTATTATTGATAGTGTTTTTTCTCCTGTTTCTCCATCTAATAAAGCTTCTGTATCTTGAGCCGTTTCTTGTATAAAAGTGCTAATCATTTTGTGTGGTTTTATAAGTGTATAACGTTTTTGTTTTTAATTACGTATTTTTAAAATAGAGTTCTTGTAAATAGGAATACTAATGCTCCAGCTAAGAAACCTACTAATGCTAGCCAAGATATTTTTTTAAAGTACCAGAAAAAATCTATTTTTTCCATTCCCATTGCAACAACACCTGCTGCAGATCCAATAATTAACATACTTCCTCCTGTACCTGCTGAATAAGCTATAAAGTGCCATAATTGGTCGTCCATAGATTCTGTAAACATACCTAAACTTGCTGCTACTAATGGTACATTGTCTATTACGGCAGATCCAACACCTAATAAAAGAACTACTAAATCTGACACTTCTGTTCCTGCCATTTCTGTTCCCATTAACGGTATACCCTCTTTTAAAGTAGATGCAAAACCAAATAATGTGCCTAAAGATTCTAAAGCTGCTACTGCCATTAAAATTCCCAAGAAAAAAAGTATACTTGGTAATTCTATTTTAGATAACGAGTGGTGTACTGGACTATGGTGTGCATTTGCTTCGCTAACTTCATCGTCTATTTCTGTTAGGCTAAATTTAGATGAACTGTAAATCTCTGCGAAAATTGCTACGATTCCTAAAGATAACATCATGCCAACGTAAGGCGGTAAATGTGTAACAACTTTGAAGATTGGTACAAATATTATTGCTCCTAAACCTAAATATAGCATAGTGCCACTAAAACGACTTTTAGGCTTCTTGTTTGTTTCTTCTTCAATATCTAAATTACCTTTGAAAGCAGGTAAAAATGACGCAATAAAAGCAGGTACAATCATACATACTAATGATGGTAAAAATAAATACCCAAATAAATATCCTGTAGATACTTTATTACCAATCCAAAGCATTGTAGTTGTAACATCTCCAATTGGAGAGAAAGCACCTCCTGCATTTGCGGCGATTATTATTAACCCTGCATACCAAATACGTACGTTTCTATCTTTAACAATTTTTTGAAGTATTGATATTAAAACTATTGTTGCTGTTAAATTGTCTATAATAGCAGATAATACAAATGCTAAACCACAGAAAATCCATAAAATTTTAGATTTCTTTTTAGTTTTTATAAAGTTTTTTATTGTTGAGAACCCATCGAAATAGTCAATAATTTCTACAATAGTCATTGCTCCTAATAAAAACACTAAAATCTCAGCTGTTTTACCTAAGTGATGCAATAAGGTTTCTTCCATTATGTGCATTCTTCCATGTACAATATCTCCAGCAGTATTAGTTGTGTCTTCTAAACCTAAAGAAGTATAACCTTTAACCAAACCATGATTAGCCGAATCGAACCATTGTGTAAACGAGTCTAATCCTAAAGAAATTAATGCCCAACTAATAGCCATCATCACTAAAGCAGGAATTAATTTATCTATTTTAATACTGTGTTCTAAAGTAATGGCTAAATAACCAAATACAAATACAAGAATAATTACTGTTTCCATAGTTTACTATAAAGGTTTAAACAAGTTGAGTTAATGCAATTTCGAATGCTGTTTTACTAATTTCTGTTTTGCTTGGGTTTTTATTGTACGTATTTTGAATTGCTTTTTTTATAATACTTGATGTATCGTCAAATATGGCATCATCTGTCATTTGTACTTTACGTTCCATAAAATATGCGAATACTCTAGCCATACCACAGTTTGAAATAAAGTCTGGAATTAAACTTACTTTTTCGTCTGTAGACTCCATGATGCTTCCAAAGAAAATTTCCTTGTCTGCAAAAGGCACATTTGCTCCACATGATATAACCTCTAATCCTGTATTAATCATCTGGCTAATTTGGTCTTGAGTTATTAATCGTGAAGCAGCACAAGGTGCAAATATTTCTGTTTGTAGTGACCAAATGCGCTCATTCATTTCTGAGAATGGAATCATGTTTTCTGTAGCGAGTGTATTGCCATCTTTTGTTAAGAAGAAATTTGTGATTTCATCAAAAGAAAAACCGTTTTCGTTAATAACACCTCCTGATATATCAATAATTCCAACAATTTTAGCACCCATTTGAGCTAAGTAGTATGCTGCAGCAGATCCTACGTTTCCAAAACCTTGAACAACTGCTCGCTTACCAACTACACTTCCTCCATAAATTTCGTAATAATGTTTTACTGCTTCGGCAACACCATAACCAGTAATCATATCTGCGATTGTATATTTTTTAGCAACGTTTGGAGAAAAACCTGGATTTTCAATAACTTTAATAACACCTTGACGTAATTGTCCTATTCTATTAATTTTATCAGCTTCTGTGGGTTTAAAATGTCCATTAAAAACACCTTCTTGAGGATGCCAAACTCCAGATTGTTCTGTAATTGGAATTACTTCGTGAATTTCATCTACATTTAAATCTCCTCCTGTTCCATAATAGCTTTTAAGTAATGGTGAAACAGCTTTATACCAACGCTCTAAAACTCCTTTTTTTCTTGGGTCTTTAGGATCAAAATTAATACCTGATTTTGCACCTCCAATTGCTGGTCCAGAAACAGTAAATTTAACTTCCATTGTTTTTGCTAGAGATAAAACCTCGTTCATGTCAAGACCTTTTCTCATTCTTGTTCCTCCTCCTGCAGCTCCTCCACGAAGTGAGTTTATTACTGTCCAACCTTCAGCTTCAGTCTCTGCATCTTTCCAATTAAAGATTATTTCTGGTTCTTTATTTTCGTATTTTTTTAGTAGTTCTTTCATTTAAAGTGTCTTGAATCTTATTTAACTTTTAATTATTTTTTATCTTTAATTTAAGCTAAGCGTAGCTAAAGTTGATTCATTTTGAAAGTTTTATATTAGTTTAACAAATATAAAAAACTAAAGGTGCTTAATGTTAAAATTTTCGTTTTTTTAAGATGAAAAAATAACACCTGAAGAATGGTCTTTTTTTGCGCCTGTAACACTAGCTAAACAATTGTTTTCATTTCTAAGTTTTAAAACACCTAAAAAACCAAAAACTAAAGCCTCCTTAAACTCTATTATTTCTGTAGTAGGTGTTTTAATATTTGTATGGCTTAAATCTTTAATTCGTTCCATTAAAAAAACATTAAAAACACCACCACCAGAGACTAAAACTGAAGCTTTTTGTTGCTTATTAAGCACTTTAGAAATTTGAATAGCAATGTGCTCTACAAATGTTCTTAAAACATCTTTTATTGAAAGGTTATAACGCTCAATTAATGGAAATATAATTTGGTTAACCCATTCTAAACCTAAGGATTTGGGATAGCTTGCTTTATAGAAATCTAAGTTGTTTAATTCTTTTAATAAATTATTATCTAGTTCTCCTTCCTGTGCTAGTTTTCCTTTATTATCGTAAGCAAAACCTAATTTAGAAACATAATTATTAAGTACTATGTTAGCAGGACAAATATCGAAAGCAATACGCTTACCATTGATTTGAGTGGAGACATTTGCAAAGCCACCTAAGTTTACACAATAGTTATAATTAGAAAACAACAATGCGTCTCCTATTGGTACTAAAGGTGCTCCTTGACCTCCTAAAGCAACATCTTGTATTCTAAAATTACATACTATAGTTTTGTTTAATACTTTATGTAAAATAGGAAGGTTTCCTATTTGGTATGTTAATCTGTTTTCTGGTTCATGTAACGCAGTATGTCCATGAGAGCAAATAGCGTCAATTTCTAAAATATTATTACGTTTAATAAAGCTGTCTATAACTTCTACAAGATATAGTGAGTAATCTACATCTAATGGTTTTAATTCTTTCTTTGAGAAATTAACCAAAGTCTTTAACTTATCGATCCATTCTTCTGTGTAAGCTATAGTTTCTGCTTTAATAAGTTTGTAAGTCCAACTAATATCTAAATTAAAATTAATTAAAGCTAAATCTATTCCATCTAAAGAAGTGCCAGACATAACACCAATGACGGTGTATTCATTTTTTATCATATTCAGTAAAAATAGAAATATCTATTGACAAAAAGCCAATAAAGAGCTATATTTGTATTCAACTTTTATCAAATTAATAGTACTTATAAATATGGATTTTAGCTTAACAGAAGAACATATAATGATACGCGACGCAGCTCGTGATTTTGCGCAAACAGAATTACTACCTGGTGTTATAGAACGTGACAATAAACAAGAATTCCCTAATGAATTAGTAAAAAAAATGGGCGATTTAGGTTTTATGGGTATTATGGTAGATCCAAAATATGGAGGAAGTGGAATGGACGCAATTTCTTATGTTTTAATAATGGAAGAACTTTCTAAGATTGATGCTTCTGCTTCTGTAATTGTGTCTGTAAACAACTCGTTAGTTTGCTATGGAATAGAGGCTTATGGAAATGAAGAACAAAAACAAAAATATTTGACTAAACTCGCTACTGGTGAGTTTGTAGGTGCTTTTTGTTTAAGTGAGCCTGAAGCTGGTAGTGATGCAACTTCGCAAAGAACCACTGCAATAGACAAAGGTGATCATTACGTAATTAATGGAACAAAAAACTGGATTACAAGTGGAGGAAGATCTGATATATATTTAGTAATTGCGCAAACCGATAAACACAAAGGTTCTCATGGAATTAATGCTTTTATTGTAGAAAAAGGAACACCTGGTTTTGATATTGGACCTAAAGAAGATAAATTAGGAATAAGAGGAAGCGATACGCATACCTTGCAGTTTAATGATGTAAAAGTTCCAAAAGAAAATAGAATTGGAGCGAATGGTTCTGGATTTAGATTTGCAATGAAAACTATCTCTGGAGGACGAATAGGTATTGCAGCACAAGCATTAGGTATTGCTTCTGGAGCTTATGAACTAGCATTAAAATACTCTAAAGAACGTAAAGCTTTTGGCACAGAAATTTGCAACCATCAAGCTATTGCTTTTAAATTAGCAGATATGTATACTGAAATTGAAGCTGCAAGAATGCTTGTAATGAAGTCTGCCTGGGATAAAGACCAAGGTAATAACTATGATATGTCTAGTGCAATGGCAAAATTATATGCCTCTAAAGTAGCAATGGAACAAACAGTTGAAGCTGTACAAATTCATGGTGGAAATGGTTTTGTAAAAGAATACCATGTTGAGCGTATGATGCGTGATGCTAAGATTACACAAATTTATGAAGGTACTTCTGAAATACAAAAAATTGTAATTTCTAGAGGTGTTATCAAATAATAAATAACATTTAAAAATTATATAAAAGCTTCGGAATTTATTTCGAAGCTTTTTTATTTATTAGATAAATCGTCTAAAACCAAACGCAATTCTCCAAAAGTATATTTATTATCTATTTTATGTTTTAAATCTGAAATATTCTCAAACTTCTGTTTTGGAATAATAGCTTTTAGTTCTTTATAATGTTTTTCTGAAATTAAATCTAAAATTTTAACTTCTCCTGAAGTAATAAAACTGGCTAAATGCCCAATAATTGTATTTACATTTAAATCACGCTCCATAGCAATTTGCTCTACAGATTTGCCAGATTTAAATAATTGTAAAGAAGTTCTATTAGTATCTCCTCTTTTTCGCTTTGGTTTTGGAACTTCAAAAATCTCAACAATTTTAGACGTTTGTATATCATTTTCATCGCAATATTCCCTTATTATTTTTAATATATCGGTTCCATATTTTTTAACTCGTGTCTTACCAAAACCATTAACCTTTAATAATTCAGCTTTATTAGTTGGTAAAGTTTCACACATTTCATATAAAGATTTCTGATTAAAAATTTGATAATGAATTAAGTCTTTATCGTTAGCTATTGTGTTTCTTAATTCACGAAGCAACTCAAATAACTCTACGTTAGTAGTTCCATCAACTACTGTTTTTCTTGCTTTTTTTGGAGCTTCTTTAGCTAAGAAAACAGACTTGGCTCTTAATTCTAAGAAATTCTCAACTTTAAACCCATCAGCAAATCCTTTGAAATAAAGTAGCTTTATAGCTAATAATTCTTCAAATCCATCTAAAGCTTTAGTTAGATCATTTTCTATTGCTTTATTATCTGTAGTAAAGTTAAAAGTTTTATAAGGCTCAATAATTTTTATTTCAACTTCATTCCTATAGTAATCTAATGCCTTTATAAAACGCATTTGTATTTCTTTACTTGATTCTGGAATTAGTGTTATTTCAGAAAGCTCAGATAACTGAGTTTTAAAAGCATTTGCAACTTTAAGTAAATTTGTAATACAGTCTTTAATAGATAATAATGGAGCTTCAATTTCACCTTCAATACTTCCTCTATTTTTGTAATAAACATCTAAAACACGGTTTACAGGATATAAAAATTTATAGAAGTTAAAAATTTCGGAAATTAGATTAAGCTGAAAACTTGATTTTGATTGCTCTAAAATTTTTTCGTCAGGTTGATTTTCTTCTGCCTTTTTATTAAACGTAATTACGTTATCATCACTTATAATTTGATTAGAACTAATTTTACTTTTTAAAACTAGACCTTCTAAACTTTTACAACGACTCAGCGCTACATAAGTTTGTCCATGAGCAAAAGCTCCTTGAGCATCTATTATAGCTTTTTCAAAAGTTAAACCTTGGCTTTTATGTATTGTAATTGACCAAGCTAAACGTAATGGCATTTGTGTATAAGATCCAATTCTATTTTCAGTTATTTCTTTAGTATCATTATCAACGGTATAATTTATATTTTCCCATAATTCTGGAGTAGTAATAATATTGAAATCATCGTTTGGACATTTTACAACAACTTCATTCTTATCTAATAGAATCACTTTTCCAATTTTACCATTAAAATAACGTTTATCAGCAGAACTATCATTCTTAATAAACATAACTTGAGCACCAACTTTCAACATTAATTCCTCCTTATTAGGATATGAAAATTCTGGAAATTTACCGTCTATGGATGCTTTATAACAAAGCTTAAAACCATTTAATTTATCCAGCTCTGTTTTATTAGTTTTTTCTGCTTTATTATTATGAGTTGTTAAAGAAATATAACCTTCTTCTTCTTTAGGTGAAAAATCTGGTTCAAATCTTTTGTTTAATTCATCGGCAGAAGATTGAGTTAAAGTATTTGTTCTAATTTCATTTAAAATATCTATAAATTTAGGATTATCTTGTCTGTAAATATGTCTTAATTCAACGGTTACAGCATTACATTCTTTGTATGACAAACTACTAAAAAAGAAAGCATTTTTATAAAAAGGTTTTAATAAATGCCATTCATTTTCTTTTACAACAGGAGATAATTGTTGTAAGTCTCCAATCATTAATATCTGTACACCTCCAAAAACAAGGTCTCTATTCCTATATCTTTTTAAAGTTTTATCAATACCATCTAATAAATCTGCTCGAACCATACTAATTTCATCAATAACTAATAAATCCATAGATTTAATAATATTAATTTTCGTTCTACCGAATTTCCTATTAAATCCTACGGAACCATTTAGGTCATCATTAGGTAGTATAGGTCCAAATGGCATCTGAAAAAAAGAATGTATAGTTACTCCTTTAGCATTGATAGCTGCAACTCCTGTTGGAGCCACAACTACCATTCTTTTTAGAGATTTCATTTTTAACTTGTGTAAAAAAGTAGTTTTGCCAGTTCCTGCTTTTCCAGTCAAGAACACATTCCTGTCAGTATTATTAACAAAATTCCAAGCTAAATCTAATTCCTTATTTGTCGTCATTTATAGTTTTTGAATATAAACCCATAAGATAATTAAAATGAATATTTAATATGCTTCGTTTCTAATAAAAATAAAAACTTATTATTGGCTATGTTCTTTTTTTTATAAAAAAGAAACACAAAAAAGGATGCTAGTATTATCACTCACTAAAGCCAATACTAAAAAGTTTTAAACAAAAAAATCCTAAACAACTAAATGTTTAGGATTCTCTAAAAAAGGCGACGACCTACTCTCCCACAAGTGTAGTACCATCGGCGCAAATAGGCTTAACTTCTCTGTTCGGAATGGTAAGAGGTGAGCCCTATCGCTATAATCACCTTAAATTTTTCGGTGTGTGTAGTTTATATTTCATAATCTACTTACCGTATAAAATAACATATTGAAAAAAGGTCGATAATCAACTATTTACATGAAAACTTAAATATTATATTGTATTTAATAAAAAAACAGGCGTACAATAAGCCTATGGGTTATTAGTATCACTCGGCTATGACATTACTGCCTTTACACCTATGACCTATCAACGTGGTAATCTCCCACGACCCTTTAAAGAAATCTCATCTTGTGGTGGGTTTCGCGCTTATATGCTTTCAGCGCTTATCCCTTCCCAACGTA
>NZ_JALZVX010000081.1 GCF_023299985.1 Lacinutrix sp.
TCCTCTTTAAAGTGAGTACGGCAGGATTATTCGCTATCAAATTCTGATGTAAAACTGAAAATATTTATAACTGTATTTTTTTATTAAGATAATGAAAAACTGTTAAATTTTTAACATTTAGCATTGGTTACTGTTTTTACCGTAATTTTTTCACCTATAATTCCTACATTTACTTAATATGAGTTATTTATTGTCCATAAAAAATTTATCAATTTCCTTTTTTTCCAACGGAAAGGAAAACGAAATCATTCATAATATTTCTTATTATTTAAAAAGAAACGAAATATTAGGTATCGTTGGTGAGTCTGGCTCTGGAAAATCGGTTTCTTCTTTAGCTATTTTAGGACTGCTTCCAAAGAAGATTTCAAAAATTACTTCTGGTAGTATTATTTTTGAAGCTAATGATTTAACAAAAATTTCCTCAAAAGCTTTTCAGCAAATAAGAGGTAAAAAAATCGCTATGATTTTTCAAGAACCCATGAGTTCTTTAAACCCATCTACTATTTGTGGAAAACAAGTAGAAGAAATACTGTTTCAGCATACTAAATTATCTAAAAAAGAAGTGAAAGCAGAAACGCTCTTGCTTTTTGAAAAGGTAAAATTACCAGATCCAAAACGCGTATACACTTCTTATCCTCATGAAATTTCTGGAGGACAAAAACAACGTGTCATGATTGCAATGGCTATTGCGTGTAAACCACAAATATTAATTGCAGACGAACCAACAACAGCTTTAGATGTTACGGTTCAAAATGATATTATTAACTTGTTAAAAGAATTACAGGCCGAAACAAAAATGAGTGTTATTTTTATTACTCACGATTTATCCTTGATTTCGCAAATTGCTAATCGCGTACTCGTAATGTATAAAGGTAATATTGTTGAGCAAAATACGGTTGAAGCTATTTTTAAAGCTCCAGAACATAATTACACTAAAGCGTTAATAAACGCTAGACCATCTTTAAACATAAGACTTAAAAGATTGCCAACTATTACAGATGTAATGAATAATACTGTTGATAAATCTATTATTACTTCTGAAATGAGGGCAATTCAACATAAAAAAATATATAGTAAAGCACCATTATTAGAAGTTATCAATCTTGAAAAGGAGTACATTTCTAAATCTGGCTTGTTTTCTAAATCTGAAAATTTTAAGGCTGTAGATAACGTAAGTTTTAAACTTTATGAAGGTGAAACTTTAGGCTTGGTTGGAGAATCTGGCTGTGGAAAATCTACATTAGGAAACGCTATTTTACTTTTAAACAGACCAACAGCCGGAACTATACTATTTAAGGGAAAGGATATCACACAATTATCTAACTCGAAAGTAAAAGCACTTAGAAAAGACATTCAAATAATATTTCAAGACCCTTATTCCTCTTTAAATCCAAGATTAACTGTTGGGCAGTCTATTATAGAACCTATGGAAGTTCATAATTTATTTTCCAGTGCTACCGAAAGACAAGAAAAAGCAATAGAAATTTTAGAACGTGTAGGTTTAGAGGCTTCACACTTTAACAGGTATCCACACGAATTTTCTGGAGGTCAACGCCAACGTATAGGTATTGCAAGAACTGTTGCATTACAACCTAAATTAATTGTTTGTGATGAGTCAGTTTCCGCTTTAGATATTTCTGTACAAGCGCAAGTGCTGAATTTATTAAATGAATTGAAAGAGAACTTTGGATTTACCTATATTTTTATTTCACATGATCTTGCTGTAGTTAAATATATGAGCGATCAACTGTTAGTAATGCACAAAGGAAAAATTGAAGAGTTAGATGATGCTGATGTAATTTACAATTCGCCTAAAAAAGAATACACAAAAAAACTAATAGATGCTATCCCAAAGGGATTATAGCATAAATACTTTTTTAGTTAAATACATCATGTTTCTAAAAAGTTTAAATGTATTCTTAATCTTTTGGTATTGCTTTAATAAAAAATAAATCTGAATTCATAGGTAGGTGTTTATGATAGATTTGGGTTAAACATAACAAAGCATTAAGCTAATGGTACATTTTAGGTTATAAAAAATTAATAGGTTTGGGATTGCTAATATATGTTAGGTTTTACAATAATCAGTTTAAAAGCGTTATTATTCGATGAAATGCATAAATATTTAACATTTAAAGCCTTATTTACTCTTTTTAGCGCGCTTTGTAGTTAATACAGATTGTGTTGGATAATAACTTCTTCCATAATTACTACGTCTGTCTTCTCCTAACCGTTTTGCTACTTGATTCGTCATTTTTATTACAAAAACTTCTTCTGCGTTTGGGAAAGATAGATCGTGACCATCTGCATCTATTTTTTCTCCTTTAGACGTGTGATCTTGTTTACGTTTGTGGTAATCTTCGGGATCAAAAATCTCGTTATAACAATGAATCAATTCGTGAGACAGCAGAGAGACTGGAGAATTATAGCCTTTATTTCTACGAAACCAGCTTTTTTTATGGTTTTTTCTAAACACAACTCCATGCGTATCATAAAACAAAACAGTATTATGCGATGGACTGTATGCGTTTTTTTGTCCAGGCATAATTGTAATATTGTTTTCTGTGTCTGCTACTAAAACATCTATTATATCTATAGTTTTAGGTATCCCATTATCTATAAAGCTAATGGTAAGCGCACTGCTTTTAACAAGAAAGTCAAGAGCTTTAGTTGTGTTTCTTAGGAAACGGTCTTCTATTGTATTGTAATCTCTATTTTCTTGATACAGATAATTTACAAAAGTGTTTTTAAGTGTTCTAATTCGCATTGTTCAATTTATTTCTATAAACTCATCTCTGGAATATCACCTTCAACAATAAGCGTTCCTTCTGTTGCCTTTTTAATGGCTTCAACAGAAACTCCAGGAGCACGTTCTAACAATTTAAAGCCTTTATCTGTAACTTCTAAAACCGCTAAATTGGTTACTATCTTTTTAACACAACCAACACCTGTTAGTGGTAAACTGCATTTTTTAAGTATTTTAGATTCGCCTCTTTTGTTAGTATGCATCATGGCAACAATAATATTTTCTGCACTTGCAACTAAATCCATGGCTCCACCCATTCCTTTTACCATTTTTCCTGGTATTTTCCAATTGGCAATGTCTCCATTTTGTGCTACTTCCATAGCTCCTAAAATGGTTAAATCTACGTGTTGTCCTCTAATCATTGCAAAACTTGTAGCACTATCAAAAAAACTTGCTCCTGGTAATGTGGTAATGGTTTGTTTTCCTGCGTTAATAATGTCTGCATCTTCTTCGCCTTCAAAAGGAAATGGTCCCATTCCTAATACTCCATTTTCACTTTGAAACTCAACTTCTATATCATCGCGTACGTAGTTTGCTACTAATGTTGGAATTCCAATTCCTAAATTTACATAGTAACCATCTTGTACTTCTTTTGCTATACGTTTAGCTATTCCTGTTTTGTCTAACATAATTTTAGTTTTGTCATTCCTGCGAAAGCAGGAATCTATTTTAAACCTTTCTTAATTTGTGGATTCCTGCCTACGCAGGAACGACAATTATTCTCTTGTTCTAACTGTTCTCTGTTCAATACGTTTCTCGTACTTTTCACCTTGAAAAATACGTTGTACAAAAATACCAGGAATATGAATTTGATTAGGATCTAATGCGCCAACTGGCACTAATTCTTCAACCTCAGCAACTGTTATTTTTGCAGCTCCAGCCATACACGGATTAAAATTTCGTGCTGTTCCTTTAAATACTAAATTTCCAGCAGCATCTCCTTTCCAAGCTTTTACAAAAGCAAAATCTGCTTTAAAAGCATGTTCTAAAACATACATTTTACCATCAAATTCTCTGGTTTCTTTACCTTCAGCTACTTCTGTTCCATAACCAGCTGGTGTGTAAATTGCAGGAAATCCTGCTTGTGCAGCACGACAACGTTCGGCTAAAGTACCTTGTGGTATTAACTCTACATCTAATTCTCCAGATAGCATTTGGCGCTCAAACTCGTCGTTCTCACCAACGTAAGACGATACCATTTTGTCTATTTGTTTTTGGTGTAGTAATAAACCCAAACCAAAGTCGTCCACTCCTGCATTGTTTGAAATACAAGTTAAACCGTTTACACCACTTTTAACCAAAGCAGCAATTGCATTTTCTGGTATTCCAGAAAGTCCAAAACCACCTAACATAAACGTCATGTTATTACTTATGCCTTTAACAGCTTCGGTTACACCGTTTACTTTTTTATTAATCATAATTATAGTTTCTTTTGTGGTTTAAATTTATGAAATAAAAAGGGTAGAATGATCTTTTGGGCAAATTTTTGTGAAAAACAAAAAACAGGCTATCACTACTCAATCTTTTTTTTAATAAAAAAGGATTTCAAACAGACCGTTCTATCCTTTTCGCAGAGAGCATTACAATTTATAAGCCACTTTAAACATGATTATTCTTGGTAAAATAAAAGTTTGACTGTCGCTTATTAAAAAGTCGCTAAAACTATTGTCTTGTTTAAATTTGGTATCAAAAATATTGGTTGCATTAATCTCGAATCCCCAAGGACTATCTTCTTTT
>NZ_JALZVX010000082.1 GCF_023299985.1 Lacinutrix sp.
AGTATTATTTCATGCTGTTTTAGATCCTGGAAATATTGCTCCAGCACTAGCTTTATTAGCTTTAAACGTTGTAACACTTATTGGCTATAAAGACAAATATAAAGTGTTTTTGAAATAAATAAATTACTAAATTATAATAAAAAAAGGCTTCCAATTTGGAAGCCTTTTTTAGTATTTATTTTTCTGGAGGATACCCTTCTAACATTTTTTCTACAATTGCTTGAAAACGTGCTTCGCGTTTTTCTGGTTTTTGGTTTGGCTTAAATCCGCATTCGCTAGTTGCTTGCCAAAATAATCCAGTTTTAGACTCGTCCACAAACTCTACAGTAATTTGCATGTTAATACTTGGTTGACCAACAGGAATACCAACCGAAATTCCACCACCAAAACCTCGGTTTCCACCACCAAGTCCTACTCCAACATTGTTTCTTGAGTTCTCTTGAAACTCATCGCTTTTTATATCTATTAAAAAACTTGCGTTTTCAGACTTTTCTAAACCCATTGCGTTTAGCTTGGTTTCTAAAGCAGACATTAAACGATTTTCATCTAAGCTATTTAATCCTGATTCTATATTAGAAAAGAAATTATAAGTTTTGTAATCTTGAAAATTAGTAGATTTCTCATAATCGTGGTTAACATAAATTGGTGCGCAAGATGAAATACAAAGTATCGCGAGAATAAGGTATGGTGTTTTCATAATAGATTTTTATATAAAAATAACGAAAATAAAACCATTTAGTATAGCTATAATACCGTTCGTCATAATTTTAACTTTTAAATTGTATTTACTTTCTACATTTGACTTAACATCCAAAACACTTTAATTATGATACGGTTAATTACATTTATTATCTTCTCTCTAATTACTAATTTAAGTTCTGTTTATGCTCAAAATAAAGCGAGACCACAAGAGCCTGTTGCACCTTTTAATTATAGCTCAGAAACTATTTATTTCGAAAACGCAACAGCTAATAACATTAAATTAGCAGGCACACTTACGCTACCAAAAAACATAAAGAATCCTGCTGTAGCCATTTTAATCTCTGGCTCTGGACCACAAGACAGAAATAGTTACATTAAACCTTTTAACCATAAACCCTTCTTAGTATTATCCGATTATTTAACAAATAATGGCATTGCTGTTTTACGTTTCGACGATAGAGGAACTGCTGAAAGTGAAGGTAATCATGCAACTGCAACTTCTGCAGATTTCGCTACAGATGTAGAAGCTGCTATTTTATATTTAAAGACAAGGATAGACATAGATATAAGTAAAATTGGGTTAATTGGGCATAGCGAAGGCGGACTTATAGCACCAATTATAGCTTCAAAAAACAAGAACATTGCTTTTGTTGTGTTATTAGCTGGACCTGGAGTTAACGGTCGAAAAGTATTAGAGTCTCAAAGTTGGGAAATGGGAAAAACCGCTGGTGCTACAATAGAGACTCTTGAATTTAATAAGTCATTAACATCTAAAGCCTACAATGTTTTAAAAACAGAAACGGAAAGCGGTAAAATTAAGTCTAAAATTAAGTTAGCTATCAATACATTAAAAAAAGAGTTAGAAAGCAAAAAAAGTCCTTATGCAGTATATATAACCGATGCAATGATAAATCAATTATCCACTCAAATAGCTTCACCTTGGTTAAGTACTTTTATTATAACTGAACCAAAAGACTATCTAGAAAAAACTACTTGTCCTACACTAGCACTTAATGGAAGTAAAGATCTTCAAGTACTACCAAAATTAAATTTAGAAGGTATTGAGAAAGCTCTAAAAAACGCTAATAATGAAGATGTAACTATAAAAGAACTAGAAAATTTAAATCACCTATTTCAAACAGCAAAAACAGGAAGTATGCTAGAATATAGCCAAATAGAAGAAACTTTTTCTCCAGTGGCTTTAAAAATAATTTCAGATTGGATTAACAAACGCTTTTAATATTAAAATTATGATACTATACAAGAATACACAATACGGAAAACTACTAATAATTATTTTATCTATTTGTGGATTAATACCAATCGTTCTATTTTTTATTAAAATAGACGATAAGCCAATGCAACATTGGTTAATTTTAGTAGTCACCAGTATTTTTATAATAACATTACTATTGTTTTACAAACTAACAATTACCATAAGCAAAGAAAAAATTGAGGCGGAATTTGGAATAGGATTAATAAAACGGACGCTCAATATTAAAGACATTAATTACGATACTATAGAAGAAATTAAAACACCTAGTTATTACGGTATTGGAATTCGTATAACTCCAAATGGCTTATTATATAATGTAAAAACAGGAAACGCTATTAAAATAAAATCAAACGAAAAAACGTTTTTTATTGGTACAGATGATTTTGAAAAAATCAATAGTATTCTTATAGATTTGAAAAAATAAAAATGTTACTTTAGTTCTTCTATGAAATTATCTAATACTGCTATATTTTGGATTTTACAATGTTTTGGTTGGGGAACTTTAGCACTTTTTAATACGCTATTCAAACTAGTTAAAGCAACACATTTAGATAAAACATACACCATTTTTGAAGGCTTTCTATTTATTATAGTTGCTATTTTTTGCACTTCTTTATTTCGTTATTATTTAAAGAAAAAGGTTTCTTTTAATCGTTTAAACCTGAAAGAAGTTATTAAAATTTTAATAAGTTTTATAATAACAGTCATTCTATTTTCTGGCACTATTATTATTCTAGCCAAAATTCTATATGCATTATTTCACGAAAACAGTTTGCAGATTGATACCTCAATAATTTTATCTAATACTCTAAACACTATTTTCTACATTCTATTATGGTTTGTTTGCTATCGTGTTTTAAAAATGACTGTTGATTTTAGAAAAAATGAAGAAGAGCGTTTATTCTTAGAGGCAACATTAAAAGAATCTGAATTAAACACTTTAAAAGGTCAAATAAATCCGCATTTTATGTTTAATAGTTTAAACAATATTCGCGGATTAATACTTGAAGATGTTGAAAAATCTAGAGAGATGATTACACGTTTGTCTGAAATGTTGCGCTACTCTCTAACAAAAAATAAAGTAGATACTATTACCCTAAAAGAGGAACTTGAGATGGTCGATAATTATATAGAATTATCTAAAATACAATTCGAAAACAGGCTAATGTTTACCTCCAAAGTAGAAGACAATTTGTTGAATGTAGATATTCCTCCAATGATTATTCAAATGCTTATTGAAAATGCACTAAAACATGGAATTTCTAATTTACGTGAAGGCGGAAACATAGATTTATCCATTTTAGAAACCAACAGAATACTTAAAATTAATGTTACAAATTCTGGAACATTAATAGAAACTAAATCAACTACTAAAGTTGGACTTGAAAACATTAAAAAAAGACTACATCTACTCTATAAAGATAAAGCTAACTTTAATTTAAAAGAAGAAAACAAGAACGTTATTGCAACAATTAAATTACCTATTTAATGGATAAAATAAGCGCTATAATAATTGAAGATTCTCGATTAGCAAGACAAGAGCTAAAAGAACTAATAAAAGAGCATCCAGAAATTGAAATTATTGGCGAAGCTGAGAATGTTGATGATGCTTTAAAATTAATCCCAAAACTGAACCCAGACCTTTTATTTTTAGATATTAACATGCCAGAAAAAACTGGTTTTGATCTATTAGAAGCATTAGACGAAATTCCAACTGTGATCTTCACTACTGCTTATGATGAGTATGCCATTAAATCTTTTGAATATAATGCTTTCGATTATTTATTAAAACCTATAAATAAAGCTCGTTTTGCTAAATCAATCCAAAAACTAAAACCTGCTCTACAAGAAAAAAAGAGTGCTATTAAAGTTAAAACTTTAACCGAAAATTCTCAAATATTTATAAAAGAGGGAGAGCAATGCTGGATGGTTTTATTAAAAGATATTTTACTTTTTGAAATAGTAGGCAACTACACTAGAGTTCATTTTAATGATAAAAAGTCACTTATTTATAAGTCCTTAAATCAAATTGAAGCAAAGCTACCCGAACATCTTTTTTTTAAAACCAATAGACAACAAATTGTTAACCTAAAAACAATTAAAAATGTAATGCCTTGGTTTAATGGTAAGCTAAAAATAACCTTAACTAACGATAATGAAGTGGAGGTTTCTAGAAGACAGTCTCAAAAATTTAAACAGGATTTAGAATTCTAATTCAAAGCCTTCCAAAGCAAATCTTTTAACTCTACTAACCCTTTTTGAGCCACACTAGAGATAAACAAATACGGAATTGGTAACTCATTATCCAATTCTACTTTTAATTCTGCTTCTAACTCGTCGTCAAGCATATCGCTTTTAGAAATAGCTATAAACCTATCTTTATCTAGCATTTCTGGATTGTAACGACGTAATTC
>NZ_JALZVX010000083.1 GCF_023299985.1 Lacinutrix sp.
ATATAAAAATTAACGCATTCACCTCTTCTGTTGGTGAAATATTTATAGATAAACCGTATCAAGATTTAGATTTTTCTAAAATAGAATCTAATATTATACGTTGTCCTGATCAAGCCACTGCAGACAAAATGATTGCTCGTGTTAAAGAAATACGTAAAGAAGGAGACACCATTGGTGGAACTATTACTTGTGTAATTCAAAACGTACCAGTTGGATTAGGCGAACCTGTTTTCGATAAATTGCATGCAGATTTAGGTAAAGCGATGCTTTCTATAAATGCTGTTAAAGGTTTTGAATATGGAAGTGGCTTCTGTGGTGCAAAAATGAAAGGTAGCGAGCACAACGATTTGTTCAACGAAGATGGTACTACCAAAACCAATTTATCTGGTGGTATCCAAGGTGGTATAAGTAACGGAATGGATATTTATTTTAGAGTGGCTTTTAAGCCAGTTGCAACCATTATGCAAAAACAAGACACCATAGATAAGGATGGAAATATATTAGAAATGCAAGGTAAAGGGCGTCACGATCCTTGTGTTGTACCAAGAGCTGTACCTATTGTGGAAGCAATGGCTGCTTTAGTTTTAGCAGATTTTTGGTTATTGAATAAGATGTATTAGTCGTCATTCCTGCGAAAGCAGGAATCTCATAAATAATTAAAATTAAACTTTGAGTTTAGAAGCACAAAATACTAAAAAGAGAAAGCTTGAACCATTAACAAATTCAGAATGGTTAACTTTTTTCTTTTTACCTTCTAGAAAACTAAATTCTTGGGAATTTGGTAATACTTATAAATTTAATGAAATTGAAGAAACACGGTTTAACAAATATAGGTTTGAAAGAAAACAGAAAGAATCCTCATTAGCTCGAACTTATGGTTATATTTCATATTTAATGATTTTAATTATTATCATATCTTTAACTTTAACTTTATAAATGAAACCTAATCTTTACTATACAGCCTTAAAAACGTATGATTCAGATAATAAAACTGGATTCAGTTGGGATGAATATTTAACATACTCTGAGATAGCACATTTAACAGAATTGGTTTCTTTAGATGGTATTTTAAATGGATTAGCATTTATTCCAGATTTAGATTCGTCTCAAGCGTGGAACAATATTGTAACTGAAGAAGGAATGGTAATGTTCTATTTTAATACATTAGAATATGTTCTTGAAAAAGTAAAAGACTTGGAGTTTTTTAATTTATTAGCCGTAATTAAAGAGCCTAATAACGAAAAAGCAGAACTTAAAAACAATTATGATTTTATAGGTTATGATTTAGTCGAAATAGGAGGAGACGTAAGTGCATTAACAAACTGTGGTGGTTTTGATGAAACTTTTATCCCAAGTGAATTAAATACGTACGGACTAATTTCTGAATACGATAAAGCTAAAAGAATACAAATAGAATTACCAATAAATAATCCAGAGGAACAGCATGTAAAATGTTATCTTTACGAGGTTTGGAGACATAAAACAATAGGAAGAAAAACTAACTAATTAATTACTGCTTTTGCAGAAATAATAAATAAAACAAAATACATGAAACTAGCATTACATTGGAAAATAATAATAGGAATGGTATTAGGTATCATTTTTGGTTTTATTATGAATAGCGTTGGAGATACTGGAAGAGGTTTTGTTTCTGATTGGATTGCACCTTTTGGAAAAATCTTTATCAACCTCCTTAAACTAATTGCTGTACCATTAATCTTAGCTTCGTTAATTAAAGGAATATCAGATTTAAAAGACATTTCTAAAATTAAAACAATGGGACTAAGAACCATTGTTATATATGTTGGTACAACCTTAATTGCAATTATAATTGGTTTAACAATAGTAAATACTTTAAAACCAGGAGAAGGCATGTCTCCAGATACTATTGAAAAGATAAAAATGAAGTATGAAAATGATGCTGGTGTTACAGATAAACTAATGAAAGCTTCTGCACAAAACGATGCTGGACCATTACAGGCTTTAGTTGATATTTTTCCAAGTAACATATTTGTGTCATTAGGAGAAGCTAAAATGCTTCAGATTATATTTTTCGCGCTTTTTGTGGGTATCTGTTTATTATTAATTCCTAAGAAAAAAGCAAAACCTTTAGTTAGATTTTTCGACTCGCTTAACGAAGTCGTAATGAAGATGGTAGATTTAATAATGCTTTTTGCACCTTATGCAGTATTTGCACTAATGGCAAACGTAATTATTGCTTTCGACGATACAGCCATTCTTGTAAAACTATTAGCTTATGCAGGTTGTGTAGTATTAGGTTTAGCATTAATGATTGGTTTTTATTTAATATTAATTAAAGTGTACACTAAAAAATCACCAATGTGGTTTTTAAATAAAATTGCACCAGCGCAATTATTAGCATTTTCAACAAGTTCAAGTGCAGCAACATTACCTGTAACTATGGAGCGTGTTGAAGAACATTTAGGTGTAGATAAAGAGGTTTCTGGTTTTGTTTTACCAGTTGGAGCAACAGTAAATATGGATGGAACTAGTTTATACCAAGGTATTGCTGCGGTATTTATCATGCAAGTTATTTGGCCAGAAGGTTTAACGTTTACAAACCAATTAGTAATTATTGCAACCGCTTTATTAGCTTCTATTGGTAGTGCTGCTGTACCAAGTGCAGGTATGGTAATGTTAGTAATTGTGTTAGAATCTATTGGTTTTCCAGCAGAATTATTGCCAATTGGTTTAGCCTTGATTTTTGCTGTAGATAGACCTTTAGATATGTGTAGAACAGTAGTAAATGTTACTGGTGACGCAACAGTTTCTATGATGGTTGCTAAGTCTTTAGGCAAATTACACGACAACCCAAAACCTAAAGAATGGGATGATAATTATGAAGCTGTAAAATAAACCACAATAGAATGTCTAAAATTTTAGAAATAGAAAATATAGTCTCAGTAGAGTGGTTGAATACACATTTACAAGATGAAAATATTCTTGTTTTTGATGCTACAATTTCCAAAGTATTTGGTGCTGCTTCAGCTTTATCAAATACTCAAATTCCAAGCGCTCGTTTTTTCGATATAAAAAACGATTTTAGTTTAGCAAATGCTAAATTCCCAAATACAATACCTTCTGCAGAGCAATTTGAAAAAAGCAGTCAAGCGTTAAGTATTAATAGCAATTCAATAATTATTGTTTACGATGAAATTGGAATCTATTCAAGCGCTAGAGCATGGTGGTTACTTAAAACCTTTGGTTTTAATAACGTTGCTGTTTTAGATGGTGGTTTTCAAGAATGGAAGACAAAAGGTTTTCCTGTTCAAAATAAAAATAAAATACAAGCTGGACAAGCACAATCAAGATTTAAAAAAGGAGATTTTAAAGCAAAATACAGTCCTAATAACGTTGCGTATTTTGAGTCTTTAGATGCTATTTCTAAAGATGAAAATTACCAAATTATAGATGCAAGATCTAACGATAGGTTTAACTGTAGTGTCGCAGAACCTAGAGAAGGTTTAAGAAGTGGCACAATACCATCTTCTATAAACTTACCTTTTAATCATGTTTTAAATGGCAATAATTTAAAGTCTAAAAAAGAATTACAACTTGTCTTTAATAATTTAGCAAAAGAACATCAGCACTTAGTGTTTTCTTGTGGATCTGGTATTACTGCATCAGTTTTAGCATTAGCGGCAACTGTTGCAGGTTATAAAAATAGTGTTTACGATGGTTCGTGGACAGAATATGGAACTTTAACAATAGCTTAGATTATGGATAACCCTAAACATTTGCCGCTATTCATAAAGAGTTTGATAATGATAACTATTATCAATGCATTCAAAAAATAATTGAAGGTATAAACACACACGATTATTTTAGAGATGATTACGCAGGTCTTTTTGCAGATATAAAACTATTACTTTATGCAGATGGAGAAGCTGCAAATATGGAACAGACTACATTATCGTTTTTAAGAAAATTACTAAAAAGGTAATTTTAAGTGCATAAAACAATCTTCACTATTAAATTAAACGCATTTAAAAAAGCTTTTTTATCTTGAAATAGACTGAAATAAATTCAGTTAAATAAAAAGTCTCAAAGCCAATACACATCCTTTTCAGAAACCATTAAATAACTAAAGTTAATAAGAACTAGACAAAATCTTATAAGAGCTCACTCATTCTTAATTCACAGGAATTAAGGTGAACTAACTGCACCATACTTTGAGACTCTAAACAATTTCAACAGGTTAAAATTAGTGTTTTAACATAGTTTTAAAAATTGATAATGAGTGAAGTACACCTTTGAATGAGTGAGTAATCACTTTAAAGAGTATACTATTTGTGTAGTTGGACGTTATTATTTGTTAACTTAACCAGCATATCAAATAGTTTGGTAGTTTGTCGATTTTTTTAATTGGTTAGTTACAATCCATTATATATTTGCAGTGTTAAACCTACTTAATTACCCCAAACATGAAATTATTGTCAACATTACTTTTATTACTTTTTGTTTCTTTTGCAACTGCTCAAGAAGTTAATACTATAGATACAAAAGAAATAAAAACAGAAACTACTAGCACATTAGAGGTTGAAAAAATTGTGGTAATAAGTGTTAAAGGTATTAAGACAATGGAAGAAATTGACATTGAAAACTATAACAAAACATCATACTTAAAATTGATTGTTTCTACAAAGAAAAAGCATAAAACGTGCTAATATATAATTACTCAAACATTAAGATTGCTTGATATAAAAGAGTCTGAAATTAATTTTTTAGACTTTTTTTTGCGTTATAAATAGATATATAATGAGTTTATATATCTAATTTTTTTAAATAAAAGAATAGTTCTAAAATTTATTCTTTTTTTAACTAATTTCATTTAAATTACATTTAAAAAATAATATAAAGACACAGAAATGAAAATAAAATTAAAAAACATGAAACAACTAACTGTTTTAATACTATTACTTAGTGTTTGCTTTACTTCATACGGACAAAAATTTAAAGTACCTGATAGTATTATAAAAGAATTAGAAGTAAAAGAATTTGAGTACATACGAACTGCAAAAATTAAATATAAAGTTGTTTACCCTAAAAATTATGATGAGTCAAAACAATATCCTGTCTTACTTGGGCTTTCTGGAGGTAATGCTAACGATAAGATTGTAAATTATTGTTATTACACATTATTCAAGTCTCATTACTTTAATAATTATATAACCATTTTACCATTAGGACCATCTGGAAGTGCACTTACAGATATGGATGATAATGAAATTAATCTTTTAATTAAAGATATTAAAGAAAAGGAAAGTGTAACAAAAAACAATTGGATTTTAGCAGGTACTTCTATGGGTGGATTAGCAGCTTTTAACTTTGCTGTTGCTAAACCAGAATTATTTGAAGGCATTATAACATTTCCTGGTGGCATTAGAGAGCAAAAAGTTTCAGAAAAATGGAAAAACTATAAGATAGTATTAGCTGTAAGTGAAAAGGATGATGACGATTGGAAAACGCTTAATGAGAGCACAAAGTCTAAATTAACAGGCAAAGTAAAAAGTATTGAAGTGTTTACTATAGAAGGCGAAGAACATATAATTTCACCAGAATACGATATTAATAAAGTTTACGATGTGTATTTTAATATTAAAAAATAAAATTAAACTACTTTACCTATAAATTTAGCTTTTAACTCTGGAGTAGGCATCCAACAGGATTCTTTTTTACCATACCATTTGTAACGGTTTTTTGCAATAAAATTGTAAACCCAATTTCTAATAAAAGCTGGAACAATTATAAAAGCAAACATTAAATTAAGCGGAAATCTTAAATCTTTAGCAACATATAATGCTGCTGAAGATTTTATTTTTAAAGACTCTTTCTCTGGTGAATAGAGTAGTATAGAGTCTGTTTTTAAAGGATCTATTTTAAAATGACTAATTACTTGTTTTCCAACATCACTTTGCAATGCTGCAAACATAAAAACATTGTTTTTATCATGCGCGATTGCATATTGTACAGATGCGCTACAAAGGTTGCAAACACCATCAAATAGTATTAATTTTTTGTCTATTGGAAGTTCTTTAATCACAATACAAAAATACGACATTAACCAGTATTATTTTAATAATAGTATTGTCAGTTCGAGTAAAATTATTTTTTAAAATTTTGTATCGAGAACTTTTAATAGACTTCTCGATACAATTCTTAATGCTTATTAATCACTCGAAGTGATAAATCTAGTTATTACAAAAAGTATTTAAAAATTCTATTAAATCAAATTTTTTATAAATCTTCAGTTTATTATTAATTCAATATCCATTTTAAAGCTTTCTCTTTAGTTGCCCTAAAAATGGTGCTATGCTTTTCGTTTGGCTCATTAGAGTATTTCCAAGTAAGTGTTTGAGGCGCTTCTTTTTCTAAAGTTTTAGCTAATTGATTGGTATAAACTGAAATATCCACAGCTTGAGAACCTGCAAACCAAAGTTTTTTATTGCTAGAAGTTAATTTATCTATATACTTTTTAGAAGTTGTTGTCAAGTGTCCATTATTCCACCAAAGAGAAGGATCTATAGCAATATAAAAATCGAACAGTTCTGGATTTAATAATAATGTTTCTACTACAAATAATCCTGCTACAGATTCTCCAATAACACCTTTGTAATTTGTTGTTCTATAGCGCTTATTTATTTCTGGAAACAATTCATTATTTACAAATGCTCTAAACACACTAGAACCATCTGTTAAAGGAGCAACCTCTTTATCTTGAGCAACCTGAGAAGGTCCTGTTAAATCTCTTCTTCGTTCTGTGTTTTCTATGCCTACAAGAAGCATTGGTGGAATACTTTTGTTTTCTATTAGCTTTGAAATAGTATTTGCAAGGTGTGGAAAATCTTCTTGAATACCACCATCTAGCATGTACATAACAGGAAGCGAGTCTGTACTTTTAGCATAACCTTCAGGCATCCAAACATTTATAACTCTAGATTCTGAAACTTCAGACGATTCTATTACAAAAGTCTTATGGTTTGGGATTACATCTACTTGTTGCGTTTCTTTAGCACATCCTGCTAACAATAGCGTTAGAAATAATACAAAGCTTAGATTTTTCATGGTTTAATATTTAATATGAATTGTTTATTGTTTTTAGTAAAATCAAACTATTTTTATTAAGCTAGTAGTTTCCATTATAAAGCTTCTCGATACAATTCTTCATACTTCAGAATCACTCGAAGTGACGTTAATTGTTTACATAATGCAAATGTAAACTAAACACTAAAAAAACCTACTTCTTCACAGCCTCAACCAACTCCAATAAATCCATATTTACATTAGTAGTAAATATGCCGTAATTAACAATAGCCTTTCCTTTTTCTATTTTATCTATACTACCAACAGCACGACCATCATGCATACGTACACGATCTCCAACTCTAATAATAGCTTTTGGTTTTACAGGTTCTAACTTCGCTTTCGCTTTAGCAGCTTTCTTTTTCTTTCTAACCACTTCAACCTTTTTCTCGACTTCTTCTTTTACTTGTTTTTCTTTATGCTTTACAGCTTTTGCTTGCTTAACAGTTACTTTTTTACGCTTAGAATTTTCTATTTGTACTAAACGGAACAATTCTGCCATAAGCTCACGCTTTTTCTTATCGTTAAAAAACTTTATAGAAATATCGTTTACTTTCTGTCCTAAGTAAATAAGGCGTTGGTTACTATCGTATAACTCTTGGTAGCTTTCTAGCTTTTTTTGAATTTTAATGTTTATCTCCTCAAGTTTATCGGCTTCGGTTTGTTTTTTCTTTTCGTTTACTTTTAAAGATTCGCTTGTTTTTTCAAGCTTAGCACGTTGTTTTTGAAGCTTTGCAATAGTAGCATCAAAACGTACTTTAGAGCGCTCAATCTTCTTTTTAGAACGGTTTATTAAACTATACGGTATTCCATTTTTCTGTGCCACTTCAAACGTAAACGAAGAACCTGCTTGACCTAAAGCCAGTTTGTACATTGGTTCTAAAGTACGCTCATCGAACATCATGTTGGCATTAATCATTTCTGGCTTTTCGTTGGCTAACATTTTTAAATTAGCATAATGCGTTGTAATTATTCCAAAAGCATTTCTAGCATAAAATTCTTCTAAAAAAGTTTCGGCTAAAGCACCACCAAGTTCAGGATCGGATCCTGTTCCAAATTCATCTATTAAAAACAGCGTGTTTTTATTTACTTTCTTTAAAAAGTAATTCATCTGTTTTAATCTATAACTGTAAGTACTTAATTGGTTTTCAATAGATTGATTATCACCAATATCTGTAAGTATTTTATCAAAAATAGTCACCTTACTACGTTCATGTACGGGAATTAACATACCACTTTGTAGCATGAGTTGTAATAAACCAACCGTTTTTAGTGTAATACTTTTTCCACCTGCATTTGGACCAGAGATAACAATAATACGCTTATCGTTATTTAGTTCTATAGTCTGCGGAAACGTTTCTTGTTTCTTTTCTTTATTACTTAAATAGAGTAGTGGATGGAAGGCATCGCGTAATACTATTTGTCTGTCGTTGCTAATTTCTGGTAAAATACCATCCATAGACTTTGCGTACTTTGCTTTGGCAGCAATAATATCTACTTGTATTAAAAAGCTTTGGTACTGTTCTATTAATGGTAAAAATTCGCGTAAAAAATTAGTCACTTCTTTTAGAATACGTACTACTTCTTCGCCTTCTTCGTATTCTAGATTATTAAGCTCACGTGTGTGCTGCAAGGTTGTTTCTGGCTCGATGTAAACAATACTACCCGTTTTACTTCCACCCATTATAGCACCTTTAACCTTACGTCTGTACATAGCTTTTACAGCCAATACGCGTTTGTTTTCTACAACAGATTCTCGAATATCATCTAAATAATCTAGATTATGGTATTGGTTAAGCGCAGAAGCAAAGCTAGAATTAATTTTACCTTTTAGCTTATTCATGGTACGTCTAATTTCCTGAAGTAGAGCAGAAGCTGTGTCTTTTACATCTCCAAATCTATCGACCACACTGTCAATTTTTTCTATAAGTGAAGTAGTGACTTCTATACGTTGCGAAAACTGCCTTAGGTTTGGATAGTATTCTTCAAACTTGGTTAAAAATTTAACCACCTCGTTTGCGGTTAACGAAATAGACACAATTTTTTTTAAACTGTGGGTTTCTAAATAGGTGTTTTCTATACGTAGTAATTGTAATTCTTTAGTAATAGCATCGAAACCATGGTTTGGTATGCGGTTACCATTATCGAAAGAAGATACATACTCGTTGGTTAATTGTAACGCTTTAAGTAGTGTTTCTTTATCTTGATAAGGTTCTATTGTTAAGGCTTTTTGGGTAGCCAAACTGGTAACACAATAGTCGCTTACTTGTTGTAAAACGGTAGCGAATTCTAAATCTTGTAATGTTTTTTTGTGGATGTTTATCATGCTCTCATTCCTGCGAAAGCAGGAATCTCATTCTAATTAACTTTATTCTTTTTTCTTAGCTGAACAAAGTTACGGAATAGATGTGAGAATAGGAATTTTGAAAGGTTTGGTTAACGTACTTTGTTACAATAGTGAGTTTTGATACAAAATAAAGGATGCTAAACTTATTCCACTAAACAAATAAGTGTAAAAAACATAATTTGACTTATTTGATAGTAGTTTTTTTATCATTTTTGTGTTTATAAATGTATTCTTTCTCTTTGCTGAATAAAGTTTGGGAGTATTGTGAAAATAGAAGTTTTGAAGTATGTCTTGTCCTGAAATATGGCTACAGGTTAAAATTGATTTTTAGGCTGATAATTGATATACCATATTTGGTGTTTTATAGTCTAAAGATAAATGTAA
>NZ_JALZVX010000084.1 GCF_023299985.1 Lacinutrix sp.
CTAGATTAGAGTTAAAATCTGTTGAAGTTCCTAAAGGTTTCCAAACGTCGTTAAAAGTATCATTATTAGGTGTGAAAAAATCTGGAAATCCTAATATTGAAAATTCTATTGAAGTGTTTCCACAGCCATTTTTATCACGAACATAAATGGTATGAAAACCAGGATCTATGTTAGAAAATGTATTTGAGTCTTGATAAATACCAAATGCGTTATCTATAGCAAATTCGTAATCACCATCTCCAGAAACAGTAACTATTGCTGTATTGTTGTTGGTTAATTGTAGATTGTCTATTGTTGCTTCGTTTGAAGCTAATATTACTAAATCTCTAGTGTTAGAACAGCCATTTCCATCTGATGCTATAACAGTATATGTTCCAATTTCATTAGCTTCCAATGTTGGTGCTATAATTCCTGTATCTGTGCCATTAAGTAACCATTGGTAAGTAAAATTCTCAGGAATATCATTAGTAACACCAGCAAAAAGCGTAATGGTTTCTGGAAATATATTTAAACAGTATTTTAGTGTTTCACTTTCTAATAGCTGTGGTGCATACAATACATTAAGTGTTAATTCTGAAATAGCATAACATTGGTTTGTATCTGTGGTCACTTTTACAAAAATGGTTTGCGAGTTAGCAACTGTATTGTTAAAGTTTCCGCTAATGCTATTGGTTTCGGAAAAAGCGTCAGTACTATTTGTGTAAAATGTAACAGTTGAATTTGCAGGAATTTGCGGTTGTAAATCAGTTATAACTTCATTTAAATTAAATATAGAAAAACCATCTACAATGGCATCATCACAAGTGTCAAATTCTTGAAGCGATAATGTGTTTGTAGAAATGTCCAGAATTATTTCAGCTACAGCTTTACAGCCTGAAACTTGGCTTACTACAGCTGCATAAACACGTTGCATGGCTAGTGTATTATTAAAATTATTAAAATCCTGAATTGGATTAACTTCTGCATCAGCATCTGCATTAGAATTATAGAAAGCTAAAATGCCTAAGTTTGGATCATCATTTGTAACACTGTCTGAAGCATCAAATAAATTATAAGTTGTTAATCCGTCTTGATTGCTGTCGCACTCAAAAAGTATGGTGTCGCTAATAACAGGTTCTGGAGCATATTCTATAGTAATTTCTCCAAAAGAAACACAGCCATTATCTAAGGTTACTTCTACATTATAAGTTCCTGTTCCAGTAACATTATAATTACTCGTTGTTTGGGCAGTTTGCTCAATACCATTCTCGAACCATCTGTAAGTTGGTGTTCCAGATTGTGTAGCGTCTAGTGTAATGGTTTTTGTGCCACAAACAGGAGTATTGGTTGCTAAAAGTCTGTCTGGACCTAAATCTGTTGTGAGTTCAAAACTACCAGCTTCCATAAAAACAGCAGAGTCAAAACGTTCATTAAACTCGTCTGCAATAACCAATTTTACACTATAAACAGTATTAGGAATTATATTAGCAGTTGCAGTTAGAATAGTGGTTTGACCATTAAAATTTATGGGTTGATAATTAGAGTCATTCCAATTTCCAAAAAAAGTTTCATTAATAGGATCGCAAGCATTAGGAATACCAGAATGCACAGTGGTAACTTTAACTGGAGTTTGTGTGCCTGGAATTAGTGCTATATTCTCAAACTCTGAACCTGCTACATTTACTGGTTTTATTAGAAAACCAAATAAATCTGAGAAATTACAAGTATTCGAATTGCCTTCTTGGTACTCTTCTGAAGCAAAAATATAGCGAAAGCTAATTTGGTTAGCAACAGATGTAAAATCAAACTCAATAAATGTTGCATTAAATGTTGGAGACTCTTGGAGTGCTTCTTCTAAATCTGCATCACCAATCCAACCTGCTGCATCATCATCACTTAAATTATCATTAGGTCCTGGCACATTTGAGAGTCTTCCAGTACTTAGCACAATACCACTTTGAAAAGGAAAGGTTGTTCCTGTAGCATCGAAAAAACCATAACTCTGGTCTGCACCTCCAAAATCGCCACCAATAGTTTCTGTAACTACAACATTAGTAATACAATTACTATCTATTAAAATGTCTTCTATAAGTTGCTGAGGAGTAAAAGTTTGGCTGTCTACAGTAATGTTTTGAGCATTAGTAGATATTGCGATTAGCAAGATTAATAATATAAGAGTTTTCTTTATCATAACAACAGCATGCAAAGATAAAGAAGTCCTTAAATATAATAAGTGAAATTAATGTTAAAGACGCATTATAATCTTAATGCAAAATGTCCTTTAACTTGGAATTTTTGGTTTCCATTTACAACATCTGCTACAAACCAATAATCGTTTGCTGGCATCAAGTTGCCATTGTAGCGTCCATCCCAACCGTAATCATTATGCTTTAAAACTTTTAAAAGCTTTCCGTAACGATCAGAGACAGTAACAACTGTACCTTCTAATTGGCTAACACCTGTAATATGCCAAGTATCGAAAAAGCCATCTCCATTTGGTGTTACAAACTGTGGCGCATCTATTACAAATATTTTTTTAGCAGGTGTTGGCTCGCAACCATTAAGATCTATTACTGTAATAAAATGCGCACCAATTGGTACATTGTTAAATATGTTAGAGGCTTGTGGTTCATTATCGTTTAATTGATAGATGTAATTTCCTATTCCAGAAGTCTCAACAATTATTGTATGTGGATCTTGAAAAGCAGGAGAGATGTCAAAATCGACTAAAGCCTGTTGAGATGCAGTAACATTAAAGCTAGAGGTTGTTGTACAACCAAAAGCAGTTGTTATTGTAACAGTATAGTTTCCAATTTCTGTAATATCTACAACAGCAGTTGTGTCTCCTGTTGACCATAAATAAGCATCTGAAGGAATACTAGTTTCGGCAGAAACCATTAATGGTAAATTGTCTATACAAACTACCTGATTAGGAATATCTACTTCTGGTTTTCTATTTATATAAACATTAAAATTCCCAGTCAAGAAACAGTTTGTAGTTGTGTTCTCTATACGTACATAAAGTACTTGTTCGTTTTCTGCGTTGTAATTTAAATTTGAAATAGCATTGGTGTTATTTAAAGCATCATTTTCTGTTTCAAAATAATTGATTGTAAAATTAATTGGATTTTGATTACCAAGAATAACTATGGTTTGTGTTGTTAAATCGACAATTAGTTGGTTGTCGAAATCGTCATCACACGCTTCTATATCTTGTAAATTTAAAGTTGGTAGTGCATTAATTCTTAATGTAAACGAACTTATACTAAAACAGCCAGTTGTACTAAATACTGCGCTTACAAAAAGGGTGTCGTTATTAGTTGTGTAGTTGTAATTTGTATCTAAACTATTTTGAGACGTTTGGGCATCTACTAAACTAGAGTAGAAGGTAAGTATTATATTTTCTTGTACACCAATTAAAGCTTCTGTAGTTTCGGTTAAATTAAATAAATTGTTTTCATTTACGCAAATATCATAGAATTCGATATCTTCAATTTCTGGTGGTAAATTTACTATTAATTGAAAAGGAACAGAGGCACCACAATTAGAAACAGTATTGTAAACCTCTATGTAAACCGTTTGTGGGTTAGTAATGTTAGTATATGTTTCTGGATTTGTAATTTGGTTTGTATTTGCTAGTAAGTCTTCTTCATTTGCATAAAAATTTATAACAGTATTGTCCTGTCTAATCGCAACAACATCTATTTCAACTTGTGTTAAATCGAATATAACACTACCATCTGTATCTGTATCACAATCACTTAAATCTGGCGCATTACCAATAATTGGGACTTGTATAACATTGTACTCGTAGGTTGTAATACCTTTACAAAAAGTACCATTATCTATACTTGCAAATAGCTGTTGTGGATTTACAGTGTTTGTAAACGAATCTCCAACAATAGGATTAGTTTCAGTTTCAGCATCCTCTAAATTTAGGTAATAAGTAACAGTTAAAGTATCTGTACTATTGGCTATAATCTCTTGTGTTTTATCGTCTAAACTAAAGGTTTCAAAACCATCATTAGAATTGTCGTCGCAAACAATAACATCTAAAGGCGCATTAAAAATAGGCTCTGAACCAACTTCTAAAAGAAAACTAGAAATACCAAAGCAACTTGTGTCTGAAAGGTTCTCTACTCTCACATATAAAGTTTGAAACTGTGAAGTATTATTGTAAATTATATTTTTATCTATACTATTAGTACTATTTAAAGCATCGTTTTGAGTTTCAAAATAAAAGACTTCCTTTCCGGTTTGTCCATTTAAAATTTCTGTGTCTTTTTCTACTAGAATAAAGTTTCCTATTTGGTCTCCATCTGTTTCACAATGTATAAAATTTGAAATTGCTGTAAAATCTGGTAATGTATTCACTATAATAGTTATTGGTGTTAACGCATAACAACCAGTAATATTATTTTCAACTTTAGCAAAAACAGTAGAAGTTGCAGCATTGTAATTTGTGCTATTAGTAATTTCGTTTACAGTATTATTAGCATCTGCTTGTGTTAGGTAATAAGAGATAACTGTGGTTGTTTCTGTATTAATTTCAGTATTTCTTGAGGTTAAATCGATTATAGATAAACCATCTTGGTCGTCATCGCAAATAACAAAACCTGAAGCTGGATTTACAGCAGGAGCAGGAATAACTTCTACTTGTAGAGGTTTTACATCAAAACATCCTGTTTCACCATCTGCAACTCTAACATAAATAGTAAATGGACTTACAGTATTATCGTAAAAAGGTGCTAAGGTGTTAATATTAGCTTCAGCATCTGTTTCAGTTTCAAAATAAGAAACCACAGCATCTTCTATACCTATATTTACCATAGTGTTAAAAGTAGATAATTCTATAGAGGTTAGGGTATCGTCATCTGTATCGCAATACGTTACAGGATCGTTGTTTAATATTGTAACAGAGATGTTTACGTTTAATACTATTTCTGTAATGGTCGTGCAGTCTGGATTTTCAATTAATAGATAGAGTTGTTGAAAGTTATTTTGCACTTCGTAGAGTACAGTATCATCAACTGGGTTTGTATTGGCGTTTAAATCCTCTTCAGTCTCGTAATAAGTAATTATAATGTTTTCTAAGTCATTAGCAATAACTTCTGTAATAGCCATCAAATCGAAAGTTGCTTGACCATCGTCTGGAGCTTCATCGCAAGTACCAAAGTTTCTAATATTTGTTCCAGTTACTAGGATATTGGTGTGTAATTCTATAGGTACTATTTCGTAGCATGAGTTATTATCGCTTTCAATTCTAATAAAAACTATTTGTAAATCTTGAGTTGTATTTTGAAACTGTGTAGGATCTGCTGTAGGATTAATATCGTTATTTGCATCGTCTTGTGTTACATGATACGTAACTATAACGTTTGTTGCACCTTGTAAAACGTCATTAATAACACTAGTTAAATCGAAAATTTCAAATCCATCATCATCTTGCTCACAAGCGTTTATTTGTTGTGGTGTATTATTAACATTTGGACTTTCTAAAGATTCTAATGTAATAGCTGTAAAAGCTGTACAACCAGTAGTAACATCAACAACCCTAATAAATAATTGTTCTGTAGGATTTGTAGGTGTATAGGGTGAAGCTATAGCATATGCACCAGAATTTGCATCTACTTGAGAGAAGTGGTAAGTAACACTATAGTTAGTGTTGTTATTTGTAATTTCTGCATCACTATCTGTTAGTAATGTATCACCACTTCCATTACTACAGATTTCTACGTTAGAAGGATCTGTAATTGTTGGTGTTGGATTGACTATTAATGCTAGAGTTGAAATGTAAACACAGCCAGAATTAATATCTAATGCACGAATATGAATGGTTTGTGGGTTTTCAGTATTATTAATATTGCTAAATTCGTTTGTGCCATCAACCGCATTTTGATTAGAATCGTGATACGTTATCGTATAATTTGAAGCAGGAATATTAGACTCAACTTGAGTGTTAAGGCTTGTTAAGTCAAAATTTTCTTCTCCATCGTTACTTATATCATCGCATTGATTAAAATCTCCTAACTGAGGAAAACTTTGTATAGAGTTTAAAACAATGTTAATATCATCTTCAAAGTTACATGTAGTCCCATTTAATGGCACTGTAATTAATACAGAATAAGAACCTGAACTTGTTGCAGTTAGTGTGCTATTAGTCTCGCCATTAATAATCGTGTTATCTAAAAACCATTCGTAACTTGCTTGTGAATTATTAGTTTCTGCACTTAAACTTGTAGAAGTATTACAAGTTGAAAAATCTGCGCCTAGATCTACACTATTATTAAAACTATTAGCTTCTATAAATACTGCTGAATCGAAATTTCTATCGGTTTGGTCTGCTATTATTAATTTAATATTATAGGCTACATTAGGTGTAATAGTAGCAGATGCAGATAGTATTGTTGTTCTACCATTAAAATTTGTGTCTCCTATATTATAGCCCTCAAAAAAACTTTCGTTTTCTGCATCACAAAAGCCAACAATTTCCTCATGAATGGTACTTGTGTTGACTGGAGTTGCAGTTCCAGGAACTACTGCTATATTTTGATACGGTTGGGCTGTTCCAGCTTCTTTTATTAAAAAAGCAAAACCATCAGAGTAAATACATGGGAAATCGGCAAAATATTCTTCTGAAGCTAAAATGTAATTAAAATTGATACTGCTAGTAGCAGAAATAAAATTGAATTCAATTGAAGTCGCATTAAGTGTATTATTAATCCCTAGTGCAACTTCTAAATCTGGATCTGTTTGCCAGTTAGTATCACCTTCGTTTAATGCATTTGTATTTTGTGCATTTCCAGCAGAGTTTACATTTCCAGATGATAACACAATTCCATTTTCGAACGGAAAATTAGAATTTCCTTTTTCAAAATAGCCAAAACTAGAAAAGCCGTTAACGCTACCGTTTATTGGACTTGATATGTTTGAGACTTCAACGCAGCCTTCAATTAACGCATTAATTAATTGTTCTGGTGTTTGAGAATCATCTACTGTAATTTGTTGCGCATATCCTATTTGTAGGTAGAATAAGGTAACTAATAGTGTTAGGAATTTATATTTCATCTTTGGGGTGTAATAAAATTCTAGTAAAGTTGTTAATCAACCTTACATATGTTTAAAGGTATAAAATTAACGTTTATTGGTTTAAATACAAATTTTTTCGATGAAGCGCATTTTTTTTTAACGGTTTAAATAAACCCATCCAATATATTTACTGAAATTAGGTTCGTTTGGATTTAAAACATAAAAATAAGTTCCTGTAGGCATAAGTTTGCCTTTGTTAATTCCATGATTAGAGATGCCATGCCATTTTAAGTTATCATTACCTTTAAAAATAAGATTACCATATCTGCTATAAATTAATAATTCATGTTTTTCAAAGATTGTGTAGAGACCTTGAATATTGAAAAAATCATTAAAACCATCATTGTTAGGAGAAAAACCTTCAGGTATGTGTGGTGGGCAATTTTCTGTATTAAGTTGAAATATAAAGATATCAAAACAGCTGTCTTTTTCAGCTTTTAAATAGATGGTTTGAGGAGTAGTTAATGATTGGTAATTTTCAGGATTAATAATGCTATTTGTATCCTGTTCTAAATCTTCAAGTGTTTCAAAAAAACTAAAACTTAAGAAATCTGTTAAGTCAATTTCTAACAATATATCATTTAAATTAAATATTGCGGTGTTAAAACCTACATCACATGATTCTAAATTGGATAAATTGGAAATAGTTGGCTCTGGAAATAAATTAACTACAATAGCGTCTGTATTGTTTGTTTCAATAATTTCTATAACTGTACTATTTCCAGTGCCATCATCATCTACAATAATATTTAATAGAAAATTATCAGGAGTAGATGTTGGAATCGAGATTGCAATTGTGCCACTTTCACTACCGTTAATTGAAATGCTGTTTTCGGTTTCTGTTTGTGTTATTAATTGTCCTTCTACATAAAAAGCAATAGGAGTATTTGCAGGTAAACTGTCTGTGCTATTTGTATTAAAAACAGTATAATTAACTGTTACTTCCCTTGAGGTACAGCTAATATTTACAGTGTCTATAGTTATTGTTGCATCTGGTAACTGACTGTTTAAAACAGTAATAATATTGTTTATTATTATTAAATCTGCGCTAAAACCACCAGTATTAGGGTTTATGTCACCAGTTGTTAGTGTAATCTCTACTTGAGTATCTCCAATAGCAATATTGTTTTCTATACTGTAAACATCTAAGTCTCCATTATAAAAGGTATTAGAGTTTGTAAAAGTATTTGTACCGTTAAAAGCATTGTCTCCTAAATTTAATGGCGGATTAGAAATTACGTTTCCATTTATAGATAGGCTCTCTCCAAAATTTAAACTATTATCACCTTCCCAGGCTAAAAAACCTATTTTTGCGTCTTCGTTATCTAGAACATTTACATTGTCCAGAAAAATAGTTTTTTCGTTAACATTTCTATCTATTATTTCTAAGCCATGAAATAAATTAACTTGATTTAAAGGCAATGCACTATTTTCAAAAATGACATATAAACTCCAACCTGCAAAATTTGTACGAATTGCACAGTGACCAGGATTATTTACTAACGTTTCTGAAATGTCTAAATCTGAAAGTGTATAGGTTGTGTTACCTTCAGATAGAATTTGATTTGTTACGTCTGCATAACAAGCAAAATAATTTAAGTCACCAAATGTAGTATTTGTAGAAATGGTATTAAAAGTTTCTTGAGCAATAATCTGTGTTCCATTAAAGGAAACTTCTGTATCTCCTAACCCAGAACCAGCCCAATATAAATAAGCCGCTATTACTGTTGAAGAATTATCTACACTTAAATTTGCTTGAGATGAAGGTAGGATTTCACAAAATGATTGCCCGTTATTTTCTGCTTGATTTAACGTGTTTCCAATTGCTAAATAATCAAAACGACCATTAAATTGTTGGAAAATAGATATTTCTTGTGCTTTTACTCCAAAATGAAGAAAAAATAACACAAACAATATTGGTAAAATTTTATTCAGCATCTTAATTTTATAATACTATAAATTTACAACTATTTTATTATACAGATAACTTTATACCAAAAACGCCTAAACTAATTGTTTAGACGTCTTATAAATATTTTAGTTATTTATCTTTCTCTCTTCTTAAATTACTTTTATCGCTTAAGCGTAAAATGTGCTCTTATCGATTTCTTTTGGTCTGTA
>NZ_JALZVX010000085.1 GCF_023299985.1 Lacinutrix sp.
TGCGTGTTTAAGCAACTAATTTAGTAAACAAAAACGAACGCGAGAAAATTCCGAAGGAATTTTCCAAATAAGCACTTGCCAAAGCAATTAATTATACACTTTGTTGGCTTTAGTACTTATTCGTAATGTAACTCATTTTTTTTGTTATTTTTTCTATTTAAGATAAAGAGTAATTTCAGTTTTTATATTTGTTGTGTATATTTTAACCACCATTTATTATTCTCTGTTGATCAAGTTTCTGTAAATATAATTTGGCATAATTATACTTATTCATGGATGATTTTTTACTACGATATACTTTTTTTTCTTTTCTATCATAAACTTTAAGAATAACAGCTGAACCACCATTAGAATCACTTGACGTAACATCAAAAACAAAAACAAATCTATACTTGTTGATATCTTTAAATTGAGTATCGTGTCCTGTAAATTTGTTTCTTTTGCTTTTTTTAAAGCTATAATGCACATAATTTTGTACAGATTCATAGTCACCTTTATAATTTTCAATAATTTCACTATCTCTGTTGGTGGTTAACAAAGTAGTTCCTTTTTCTCCAAAATCAGGTGGAATAGCTCCTTTTTCCACATTTAAATATTTAATTGCTACTTTATCTGAGCTTTTACAAGAGTTAGTAACAAGAAATAAAATTAAAAGAATTGTTGATAATTTAGTAAATGTTTTCATATAGTTTTGTTAATTATTTAATGGGATTTTTTATTTGTATTAATGCCAACGTGTTCGCTGATATGAAATCGTTTCAATGTTTTATATCAGACGATAAGCTAAGTTAGTTTTTTAAATTATTAAATACAATAGCAAACTGGTATCTACGCTATATTAACATTAACAAATGTTAATACCTAAAGATCTATAACATTCACCTTGACACCCTTAAAGAAAGCACCAAACTTCTGGTAACAATCTCAACAACAGGCTTCAAATTATCAATTAACGTGGTTATATTTATTCTTTTACAACTTTAAACGTTTGTGAGATGCCATTAATTGTAGCATGTAATAGGTATATTCCGTTTGAATATTTTGACAGATTAACACTCGTATTTTGGTTTGTAATATTCTGTTTGTAAACAGGTTTACCTAGTATATTGTATAACGTTATTTTATCATCGTTAGTAAAAGGTATTTCTTTATTTATTCTAAGATTGAGTAGCGAAGCTACTGGATTAGGATAAATGGATACAGCATTTACAGTGTTTTCAAAATCGTTTACCGACAACGTAGCACTATTACATTCGTTTATAAAAGCAAAACTACCTTCTCCACTTGCTACTAAAGTTGCAGCAGAATCCATACAAATACAACGTCCATCATTATCGTTATAAGTCATATAAATAGCATTGTTTTCAAATGCCTTAAAAGTACATTCTTCAAGAGATAATGCGTCACCTGTAAGCATTTGCGAACCATGATTCCAATTAGAAAAAAGCACATTACCTCCAGCCCATCTATTAAAGCCTGTTTCTTGCGTAAAATCACATGGTTTAAAAAACAATAAATATAATGTACCTGTCCCACCTGCTCCTCCTCCAAAATTAACACCTATAGTGCCATCTCCACGTAAATCGCCAACAAAAGAAATAGATCTAGAAAAGCGTTCTCCATTATCTAGAGCTAAATTAAATCCACCACTTGTTTCGCTAATTTTAGTGTGAGATTTTACTGTTTTATCACTATTTAAATAAAGAATATAACCATCTCCATCATTTTGTTGATTGGCACCTGTAATTAAATCTGGAACACCATCGCCATTTAAGTCTCCTGGTGCACACATTGCGTGACCTATTTGGGCTCCAGAAGAACCATTAGGATTAACACCGTCTGATAATGTATCATTAAATCCATTAAGTCCTTCTGCTATTTTTAGCTTAGAGACTACATTGTAGTTTGTTGCGTCAAGCGAAAGAATCCATATTGCGCCTTTGCCTCCATCAGATTTAAAAGCACCTACGGCTAATTCTTTAGTGCCATCATTATCAATATCTCCAAGCATGGCAACTTCTCTTCCTCCAAAGGCATCTTCATTCTGTAAACCGCCACCAAATCCTCCAGATGTAGAACTAATAGTTACAGTATCTGCACTTATTACGTTAGAGGTGTTATCTAAAAACAATATTCTTATAGCTCCACGATTAGTTCCTCCCATATTAGAATTAGGGTCGCATGCAACTAAATCTATTCTTCCATCATTATTTAAATCTCCAATAGCAGATAAACCTTGTGCTGTAATATTTGGCGTTTTTACATAATTTTTAACAGTACCATCAGTATTTAAATGAATAATATATAATGCGGAATTATTAGATAGTGCAGAAGACACAGCTATATCTGGCACACCATCAGCATCATAATCACCAATACCAGCGACACCGTAACCAAAGAAATTATTAGCAGTTAAAGGCTCATTAAAACCACCTTCAAGCATAGATATTTTTTGATTGGATTGTACAGTACCATCATTATTCATAAAAAGAATATAAACAGCACCTGCGTCTGTTTGCCCATCATCATCAGAGCGAGCACCAACTACTAAATCAAGAACACCATCGCCATTAATATCTCCTGCGACATCGTGATCTCTACTAAATCGATCTCCTGAATCCAGAGACGCAAAGAACCCATTTAAACCTTCTTCTATTTTCACGAAATTGTCGGGACCAAATTGAGTAAGTGTTTGAGAGTTTATTAAGTTTACCGTTATTAATAAAGTAATAACACTTAAAAGTGTAGTGGTTTTTAGTTTCATAATTTGTTTGGAGTTTTATGATTTGACTAAATTTAATCAATAAGGTTTAATTAAAAAAAACAAAGAATTAATAACGATTAGCTTATAAATTAGAGATATTAGACTTAGCTTCCTCAAATTCGGCAACCATTTCGGCTACAATCTCAGCAACAGGTTTAATATCATGTATTAATCCAGCAATTTGACCAATCTCTAATTCACCATCTTCAAGATCACCTTCAAACATACCACGTTTTGCTCTCGCTCTACCTAGCAATTCTTTAAGTTGTTCTGGAGTTGGTGCAGTTTTATAAAGTTCCTGCAATTCATTAAAAAACTTATTTTTCACTAAACGTACAGGCGCTAATTCTTTTAATGTTAATTGTGTATCGCCTTCTTTGGTATCTACCACAACTTGCTTAAACGCTTGATGCGCAGAAGACTCTTCACTAGCTACAAAACGGCTTCCAACTTGCACGCCATCTGCTCCTAAAACCATACAAGCTAACATGGCTTTACCAGTTGCAATACCACCTGCTGCTATTAATGGAATTTGTAATTGCTCTTTTACCATTGGTATTAAAGTAAGTGTTGTGGTTTCGTCTCGACCATTGTGTCCACCAGCTTCAAAACCTTCAGCAACAATAGCATCTACTCCTGCTTCTTGAGATTTTAATGCAAACTTTACACTACTTACAACATGTACAACTGTAATGCCTTTATCTTGTAACCACTTGGTCCATGTTTTAGGATTTCCTGCGGAAGTAAAAACAATTTTCACACCTTCTTCTACAATTATATCCATAATCTCTGTGACATTGGGATACAACATTGGGACATTAACACCAAAAGGCTTATTGGTTGCTTTTTTACATTTTTGAATGTGCTCGCGTAAAACATCAGGATACATACTTCCTGCTCCAATAAGACCAAGAATTCCAGAATTACTTGCTGCAGAAGCTAAACGCCATCCACTATTCCAAATCATTCCTGCTTGGATGATTGGGTGTTTTATATTAAAGAGTTGTGTTATTTTGTTTTGCATAATTAAGATAATGTGTGCGAAATTAATTTTGTTACTTATAAACAGATTGCCACGTCCTTCGTCCTCGCAATGACGATGTGCTATGAAATAGTATTACGAAATCACTCCAGAGCCAACCAATTCGTCTTCTAAATACCAAGCTACAAATTGTCCTTCGGTTATTGCAGATTGTAGGTTTTCAAACTCTACATACAAACCAGAATCTACCTTATGTAAGGTTGCATTTTCTAAAGGTTGCCTATATCTAATTCTTGCCAAAACACTTAAAGTCTCTCCTGTTTTTAAAGCTAAATCTGGTCTTACCCAATGCAATTCTTCATTAGAAACAAATAAAGCGCGTTTATATAAACCTGGATGTTGTTTACCTTGTCCTGTGTAAATTACGTTTTCTTTTACATCTGTATCGATAACAAATAAAGGTTCTACTTTACCACCAACCGATAAGCCTTTACGTTGTCCTTTGGTAAAATAATGAGCGCCTTGATGCTTACCAACTATTTCGCCATCTGCAACTTTATATTCTGCTTTCCTAGAAAGGTATTGTAATTCTTCAGTTTTAGTACTGAAAGTTTTTTGAGTTGTTTTATAATGCGAATTATCCTTCGGAATCTCAACAATAACACCTTCTTTAGCTTTTAGTTGTTGCTGAAGAAAATCTGGCAAACGTACTTTACCTATAAAGCATAAACCTTGTGAGTCTTTTTTATCAGCAGTTATTAAGTCGGCTTTTGCAGCTATCTCACGTACTTCTGGTTTTTGAAGTTCTCCAATAGGAAACAGCGCTTTTGCTAATTGTTGTTGTGACAACTGACATAAAAAATAAGATTGATCCTTATTATTATCCTGTCCTGCTAACAACTGAAACACTTCTTTTCCGTCTTTCTCAATACTACCTTTTCTACAATAATGTCCAGTTGCGACATAATCTGCTCCAAGGTCTAAAGCGATTTTCATGAAAACGTCGAACTTTATTTCTCTGTTACAAAGTACATCTGGATTTGGTGTGCGTCCTTTTTCATATTCATTAAACATATAATCAACAATACGTTCTTTGTATTGCGTGCTTAAATCTACAGTTTGAAATGGTATACCTAGTTTTTCTGCAACTAACATAGCGTCATTACTATCGTCTAGCCAAGGACAGTCGTCTGAAATAGTCACAGAATCGTCGTGCCAATTTTTCATAAAAAGCCCAATAACCTCGTAGCCTTGCTCTTTTAAAAGATAAGCTGCAACGCTAGAATCTACACCTCCAGAAAGTCCTACAATTACTCTTTTTTTCATATTTGTTTTACCGATTGCAAAGATACTGAATGATTGAAAAACTAAAAGATTAAAGAATTAAAAAATTGAAGATTAAAAATTGTAAGTGTAGCTATTTACTATTTATTGAATACTATTACACAGAGATTCACAGAGAAAATAATTACTGAGAAAAAACAAAATAGCTGATTACTGTTTATTCCTAACTGTTTACTGTTTACTGTTTACTGTTTACTGTTTACTGAAGAGTACTTACTAAAAACTACTCTTTCTTCTTCTTATAAGGGTTTTTACTTCGTCTGGTAAAATCTTGTTCTTTTAAAAGTTTGCCGTTTTTATAAAATTTCCAAATACCATGACGTCTGTCTTTTTGGTAAACACCTTCTTGTTCAATTTTTCCTTTTGAGTCATAAATTTTAGCAGATCCATGCAACTCTCCATTTTTATAATTAAAGACCTTAATTAAAATACCAGATTCTGAAAACCATCTCGATTCACCAACTACTATTCCAGCACTATAGTTTTCTTGCTTTGCTAGTTGTCCACTTAAGTAAAACGTTTTATTTAAACCTTCTAGTTCACCTTTATTGTTATAGAATTCCTGAGTCATAACAACTTTAGATTTATTATGGTAATAGAGCCATTTACCAACATAAGTTTTACCTCGCATTCTACCTTTACTAATAAGTTTTTTGGTTGATGAGAAGAATTTTACGTCTGCTAAATCGCTACTTGGACTAAACGTTCTTGTTGCTGTTAAAACAGATTGTCCATCTATATTTTTGTAGAATTTAAAGGTTCCAACTTCTTGTCCATGATTAAATTCTCCTTCGTAACGCAATACTTTTGTGCCCTCGAAATTTTTACTCCAAACACCATGACGCTTTCCATCTGCATCTTTTTGATTGCGATCTTGAGAAAAAGACACTGTTGTTATTAAAGTGAAAATTAAAATTATTAGTTTGTTCATATTTTATGTTTTGTTGCGGATTCCTAACTGCGTAGAAATGACAAATCAATGATTATAACGACTATAAAACAATCTAATTGTTATAGTGCATAAATAGTATTAAACAAAAAAGCTGCCAAACTTATTATTAGATGGCAGCTTTTTAAAATTGTCCGTTATTTATTTTTTATTTTTCTTCTGTTCTTGCTTTTGTTTCTCTGCCTGCTCCATCATATTTTTCATTTTTGTTTGAAATTTACTTTCTTTTTTAGGCTTTGCTTTTTGCACTTGTATTTTAGCAAGAATTTTATCTTCATCTAAAATGAAATTTTTAATCACTATTAAAATACCAATACTAATTAAGTTTGAGATAAAGTAATACAAACTTAAACCTGAAGCATAAGAATTAAAGAATACAATCATCATTATTGGTGCAAAATAAATCATGTATTTCATCATTTTTGCCATATCTGGCATACCTTCTTGCTGTGGTGCAGACATTTGTTGTTGTCCTGTTGTTAACTTCATATAGAAAAAGAT
>NZ_JALZVX010000086.1 GCF_023299985.1 Lacinutrix sp.
CATGTAAACCGTAAATTTACGTTTGTAGCCTATTAAAAGAAAAACACCTAACACAACTTCTAAAACCACCACAAATACCGAAATACCCAAAGCATAAGGATCTAAAAAAGGAAGGTTTAAAACGTCTGAACTAAAGTATTCTTGAAGCTTATAAGAGAAACCTAAGGGATCGTTAAGCTTAATCATTCCAGAAAAAATGAATAATCCTCCAACGAGTATTCTACAAATGTGTACTAAGTATTTCATAATATTATTTTTATAAAAATTTTAAATTCCAAATAACAAAAACTAAATTCCAAAGGGTTCACTCAGTTCTTCTAAATTTGGATTCTATTTCAATTTATTAATTATTGCTGACAGAATTTTTCGTAATTCTGAAGCTTCATCTATTAATTGTTCTAATTCTTTAATTTTATCTTCATTTAAATCTCTCAACAACTTTAACCAATACTCACTTTCTTTTGCTTCTTTTCTTGAAATTTTTAATCTAAATTTTAAATCTTTATCTCCAAGCTTTTCATTGGCTTCAATATAATTTGCACCAACAGAACCAGAAGACCTAACTAATTGTTTTCCATCTTCTATATTTGAAATAGTCTTGTACAAATTTCTAATTAAAAAACGACAGTCTCTAGCAAATTCATAAGTGCGTTGTTCTAAATTATATGTTTTTTCGTTACTCAGGTTTTAAATTTATTATTTGAGTTTAACCTCAATAGTATTGGAATTTAGTTTTTGTTATTTGGAATTTACGCTCGTTAAGTGAATCATCGCAAAAATCGCATAATTAATCATGTCTTGATAATTAGCATCTATACCTTCGCTAACAATGGTTTTGCCTGCATTATCTTCAATTTGTTTGACTCTTAAAAGTTTTTGCAAAATTAAATCGGTTAGAGAACTTACACGCATATCTCGCCAAGCTTCACCATAATCATGGTTTTTATCTTGCATTAATTGTTTGGTAATAGCTACTTTTTGATCGTAAAAAACAGTTGCCTGTTTTGTAGATAAATCTGGTTGCTCCACTACACCTTTTTCTAATTGAATAAGTGCCATAATGCAGTAATTTATAATACCAATAAACTCGCTTTGTTCACCTTCGTCAACCTTTCTAACATTATTTTGTTGCAAACTTCTTGTGCGTTGCGCCTTAATAAAAATCTGGTCTGTAAGCGATGGCAATCTTAATATTCGCCAAGCACTTCCATAGTCACTCATCTTGTTAATAAACAGACTGCGACATGTTTCTATAACTGCATCGTATTGTTTTGAAGTATCTTTCGCCATTTAATTCAAATTTCCGTAAATTTCGCATAAAATTGTTTAAAATTCAAGGTTTCACGTTTATACTTTTTAAATGTGCTATAAACAACAAACTTAAAGGTATCAATGACCATTAATTGCAAAGGCAAACTTATCGATTTATCCACACCAAAAGTAATGGGTATTCTTAATGTTACTCCAGATTCTTTTTATGATGGTGGATATTATAAAGACGAATCCAATATTATTAATCAAGTACAAAAAATGCTTGATGATGGTGCCACTTTTATAGATGTTGGTGCTTACAGCTCCAAGCCAAATGCAGATGAAGTTTCTCTAGATGAAGAACTCCAACGTATATTGCCAATTATAGATTTATTAACCAAACAGTTTCCAGATATTATAATTTCTATAGATACGTTTCGTGCTGAAGTAGCAAAGCAATGCATTGAAAAAGGTGCTGCTTTGGTAAACGATATTTCTGCAGGACATTTAGATGGTAAAATGTTAGAAACCGTTGCAAATATTAATGCGCCTTATATTATGATGCATATGCGAGGCACTCCTAAAACAATGCAACAACAAACAGATTACGGTAATCTGTTAAAAGACATTCTTTTTTATTTTTCTGAAAGAATAACCTCAGCGAGAGCATTAGGAATTAAAGATATTATTATAGATCCAGGTTTTGGCTTTGCTAAAACATTGGAACAAAATTTTGAGTTACTAAACCAATTAGAAGGTTTTAAAATAACCGATTTACCTTTGTTAGCTGGAATATCTAGAAAATCTATGATTTACAAAACACTAGAAACTTCTGCAACCGAAGCTTTAAATGGCACAACTGCTTTAAACATGATCGCTTTACTAAAAGGTGCTAGTATTTTACGTGTTCACGATGTTAAAGAAGCTGTAGAATGTGTGACGCTTTTTAATAGACTTAAAAATTAGTCATTCAGAATTTAATTCATTTTTACTAAATTTACAAAAACCACTTTCTATTGGAAATTTTCGATAACATTTTAAACTTCGGCATTAAAGATTGGATAGACGTCTTCCTAGTAGCCTTACTTTTATTCTATATCTATAGATTAGTAAGAGGAACAGTAGCTATTAATATTTTTCTTGGCATTGTGTTTATCTATTTCATTTATTTAATAGTAGAAGCGCTACAAATGGTATTGCTTACTAAAATTCTTGGTGGTTTTATTAGTGTTGGTTTTATAGCATTAATAGTGGTTTTTCAGCAGGAAGTTAGAAAATTCTTGTTAATGATTGGTTCTACAAACTTTGCAAGCAAGCGTGGGTTTTTAAAGCATATTAAGTTTTTAAAAATAGATAATGTTTCCACTTCATCCACAGATATAGATACCATTATTGCTGCATGTAATAAAATGTCCACCACAAAAACTGGTGCTTTAATAGTGTTAGAACGTAATAATAATCTCGATTTTTTGGTAACCACAGGAGACGAAATGAATATTAAAGTTACGCAACCTATTATCGAGAGCATCTTCTTTAAAAACAGTCCGCTTCACGATGGTGCAATAATTAT
>NZ_JALZVX010000087.1 GCF_023299985.1 Lacinutrix sp.
CAACGTGTTACCAGATATGAAATCGTTCTTAATGTTTTATATCAGACGTTAAACGAAGTTAGCCTAAAAAAATGACAAAGTCAAGTATTGTTAGGCTACTAAAAATAGACATTTAACAGTCTTTACTAATCTTACTTTTCTATAAATCTCGTCCTCGAGGCGCATCACCTTTAACTAATACATTTTTAGAATGTAAAAGGGCTGCAGCCTTAGCAGAATCTTTTACTTTTTTAGCACTACGTTTTAACATTGCTGCTTCAAACTCAGTGAGTACAGTTTTTCGTATTCCTATTTCTTCCCATTGTGATTGTGGTCTGCAGCCTTTTGAGATTCCACGAGCTAATGCAAGTGCATCTAGTAGTGCTTGATTGGCTCCTTGTCCTTTAAATGGACTCATAGGATGTGCTGCATCACCAATTAAAGTTGTTTTTTCTCCTTTTTCTAACCATTTTGGTTTAAGTAATTCACGATCATAAACAGGATAACCAGAAATTTGAGTTTCTAAAGTAGCAGCCAAAATTTGAGGAATAGGTTCGTGCCACTGCGTTCTTTTACAAGCTTCTTCTTTAAGTGCTTTTACACCTTGATTACTTAAGTTTTTTGCATCCTCTTCTTTCATTGGGAAACTTAATTGCCACATAATTGCGTTAGAATCGTAAGGCATCATATAAATACGTTCGTTGCCATTTGCAGTTTGAAATACGGTTGCAGAATCTAACAAAGTAGTAGCAATAGTGTCTTGAATCTTTTTTAAAGAACAAATTCCTAAAATGACAATGCAATCTAAATAACGTAAAGGTGTTGCGGCTTCTCCAATTAGTAATTTTCTAACAGTACTTCTAATACCATCGGCTCCAACTAATACATCTGCTTTTGTATTTTTAGTCTTTCCATTTACTTGAAAACTTATAGCTACATCATTTTCATTTTCTTTAAAATCAATTAATTGATGATTCCATTTTACAATGTTAGAGTCTCCAAGTTGCTTAAGTAATGCTAAGCGTAAAGACTGACGAGCGATATGTATATTAGTGTTTTTACTAGTTTTTTCAGCATCAGATGGCATCCATTTTCGCATTCCCCATTCACCAATAATATTTCCATCTGTAGTATGTACAACATGCTTAGTTGAAACAATACCATCATTTAAAGAGAGAATACCAAATCCTTTTAAGGCTTTACTTGCTTGTTGAAGTGTGAGTCCATAGCCTTGAGATCGTGCTTCAAAATTACTGTCACGCTCGTAAAGTGTAAAAGGAATGCCACGATGTAAGCAGGCTACAGCTAAGGCTGTTCCGCCAATACCACCACCAATAATAGCAACATGTGGATAGTTTTCTGTATCTGGTTTTGGATGATTTTTAGATGCAATTAATCCAGAGCCAGAGCAGTTTAAACAAGAATGGAATTTTCGTTTTGGACGACTAGGAGGAATACCTTTATTGTTTTCGTTTTCAAATTGATCTAAAGCTACTTGGTATTGGTTTCGAGCTTTATTACTAAGCTTTCGGCTTTTTTTACCCTGTCCTTTGCAATCCAAACAGATAGTCCAGTTTGGTTTTTTGTTTTCTGCCTTTTTCAATTTTTATTTTGCTTTAATCCCAGCAAATACTCAGCAGCCACAAAAGGCGTAGTCTCATTATTTTCGATATGCTTCAGTTGTATTTGAAGCTCTTTTTTTATTTCAGTATTACTAAAGAAATCACTTTTAAGTTGCTCTTCTATAGTCTGAATAAGCCAAAACTTGTTTTGCTCGTTTCGTTTAGAGTAGAAGTAATCGTTTTCTGTAGTTAGTTTTAGGTAATTAGTAATCATAGTATAAATACCTTCAATACCATCATTTTTAATAGCACTACACGTTACAACTTTAGGTTGCCATTTTGAAGCTTTAATAGGATACATATGTAACGCACGATTAAATTCTACCTTTGCTAACTTAGCGCGTTTAGCATTGTCACCATCTGCTTTATTAATAGCAATAGCATCTGCCATTTCAATAATTCCACGTTTTATACCTTGAAGTTCGTCTCCAGCTCCAGCGAGTTTTAATAGTAAAAAGAAATCTACCATACTGTGCACAGCAGTTTCACTTTGCCCAACACCAACGGTTTCAATAATAATAGTATTAAATCCTGCAGCTTCACATAAAATAATAGATTCGCGTGTTTTTCTTGCAACACCTCCAAGCGATGTTCCCGAAGGACTTGGCCTTATAAAAGCATTTTTATCTTTTACTAAATCTTCCATTCTGGTTTTGTCTCCAAGAATACTGCCTTTTGTAAGCGAGCTACTTGGATCTACAGCCAAGACAGCAACGGTTTTACCTATACTAGTGAGATAGCTACCAAAAGCTTCTATAAACGTGCTTTTACCAACACCTGGAACTCCTGTTATTCCTATGCGAACCGATTTGTTAGCATGAGGTAAACAAGCTTTTATTACTGCATTTGCTTGTTCTAAATGTTTAGCGTTTTTACTTTCTACTAAGGTAATGGCTTGACTTAATGCAGTAATGTTTCCGTTTAGAATGGCCTTTACTAAGTCGTTAGTAGATTTTTTTTGTTTTCGACTTTCTTTAATTTTTGAAATAGCATTGTCGCTGGTAATTTCCGGATTAGGAATACCATCGTTTTCTTTTAATGCTGATTTTTTTGAGTTAGCCACTAATTCACGAATATTTAAGTAAAAATAATGAAAAAGGATTTGAATGTTATTTCAAAAATAGATTTATAAACTATTTGATTAAACAACAGCTAACTAAAAACAGTACAAGGTTCTAGTAAATAACTGC
>NZ_JALZVX010000088.1 GCF_023299985.1 Lacinutrix sp.
TGAAACCAGCAGAAGATTACATCCTAAACCAACCAGAACCGTATCGTTCTATATTAATGCATGCGCAAGTTATTATAGAACATACTATTCCTGAAGCAGAGCTTAAGTACAAATGGAAAATACCGTGTTATTATGTTGGTAAACGTCCCATTTGTTATTTAAATGCGAGCCATAAAAACGAGTTTGTAGATGTCGCTTTTTGGCACTCTAGCTACATTACAAAATATACAGAACATTTGGTAAGTGAGGAACGTAAAGTAGTTAAATCTTTACGTTATAAAACCTTAGAAGACATTAATGATAAAATCTTAATTTCAATTTTAGAGCAAGTTAATACTTGTAAAGAAGATGGTTTTTATAAAAAGTAAGCATCCTCTTTTTAATTGATTTCGCTAGTTATGAGATCCATCGCAATACGGTGGATTCTTAGTTAATTTACAAGTACATAAATAGGCGATTTTATCTTCTTCTACAGAAAACCGCATAGATGGTGTTGCTTCTTTTACACGATGCGAACCATTGCAAAATGGTTGCTCTTCAGCATGACCACAAGTACACCAAGCATAGTTTTTGTTAGCTTCCAATTCACATTTAATTGGTGCATCTCCTCCTTTTATGTTGTTCTCTTTCATAGTTTTTAATTTACTAAATTAATGAAATACTAAAATAGTGGTTTTATAAACTATTTATTGTTTTTCTAATAGAAACAAGGTTAGTTAATAATGATTCTAAATTATCTAAATGCAACATATTAGCACCATCACTTTTTGCATTTGCAGGATCAAAATGTGTTTCTATAAATAAACCATCTACATTGTTTACAATGCCTGCACGTGCAATGGTTTCAATCATATCTGGTCTTCCACCTGTTACTCCAGCGCTTTGATTAGGTTGTTGTAGAGAATGAGTAACATCTAAAACTGTTGGTGCAAATTCACGCATTGTTGGAATACCTCTAAAATCTACAATCATGTCTTGGTAACCAAACATTGTGCCTCTATCTGTAATCCATGCTTTATCACTACCAGAATCTTTTACTTTTTGCACAGCGTGTTTCATGGCTTCCGGACTCATAAATTGTCCTTTCTTTAGGTTTACCACTTTACCTGTTTTTGCTGCAGCAACTACCAAATCTGTTTGGCGCACTAAAAAAGCTGGAATCTGTAAAACATCTACATATTGTGCTGCTTTTGCAGCATCACTAACTTCGTGAATATCTGTAACTGTTGGGACATTAAATTTCTCTGAAACTTTAGCTAATATTTCTAAAGCTTTTTCATCTCCAATACCTGTAAAACTATCAATTCTACTTCTGTTTGCTTTTTTAAAACTACCTTTAAAAATGTAAGGAATTTCTAGTTTATTGGTGATTTCTAGAACACGTTCTGCTATTCTAAAAGCCATGTCTTCGCCTTCTATGGCACATGGTCCACATAATAGAAAGAAATTATTAGCGTCTGTATGTTTTAATTTTGGAATGTCTTGCAGTTGCATAAAGTTGTAGTCTTAAAGTTTATGCCACAAAGTTAATACTAAAAAACTGATTATAGGTAAACACTGCATTAGGGATAAAAACGGCATCCTTTTTTTTGCTTTCGCAAATGGCAAAAAAAAGATATAGCCCTTCGACTGCGTTCAGGATGAATTCAAGCCCGATGTTTTGTTGCTCAGTCACTTACTGTGAATTTTAGTTAAAAGTAGACTTGCAACAAAACGGAATGCCTAAATAAAAATATTTTAGGTGAATTTCAATAAAAAATAAGTACCTTTGCACGCTTAAAATAAGGCATACATTATGGAGAAGATTATTAATATTGCAATTATTGCACACGTAGATCACGGGAAAACAACATTGGTAGATAAAATAATGTACCACTGTCAACTGTTTCGTGAAAACCAAAATACAGGAGATTTAATCCTGGATAATAACGATTTAGAACGTGAACGTGGTATTACCATTACGTCTAAAAACGTTTCGGTTCTATATAAAGGTACAAAAATTAACATTATTGATACTCCTGGTCACGCCGATTTTGGTGGAGAAGTTGAGCGTGTTTTAAACATGGCTGATGGTGTTGTACTATTAGTTGATGCTTTTGAAGGGCCAATGCCACAAACGCGTTTTGTTTTACAAAAAGCAATTGATTTAGGCTTAAAACCTTGTGTGGTTGTAAATAAAGTAGATAAAGAAAACTGTACTCCAGATATAGTACATGAAAAAGTTTTTGATCTTATGTTTGAACTTGGTGCAGAAGAGTGGCAGTTGGATTTTCCAACAGTTTACGGTTCGGCTAAGAACAACTGGATGAGTGACGATTGGAAAAACGAAACTGATAATGTTGAACCATTATTAGATATGGTTTTAGAGCATGTTCCAACGCCTGAATTTAAGGAAGGAACAACGCAAATGTTAATTACATCTTTAGATTTCTCTTCTTTTACTGGTCGTATTGCTATTGGTAGATTACAAAGAGGAAGTCTTGTAGAAGGTCAACAAGTTTCATTAGTAAAAAGAGATGGGACAGTTACAAAAACAAAAATAAAAGAGGTGTTTATATTTGAAGGTCTTGGGCGTAAACGTGTAGAGAGCGTTCAAACTGGAGATATTTGTGCATTAGTAGGTATCGAAGGTTTCGAGATTGGAGATACAATTGCTGATATAGAAAATCCTGAAGGTTTAAAATCTATTGCGATAGATGAGCCTACAATGAGTATGTTATTTACAATTAACGATTCTCCTTTCTTTGGAAAGGACGGAAAGTATGTAACGTCTCGTCATATTAAAGACCGTTTAGAAAAAGAGCTAGAGAAAAACTTAGCACTTAAACTAGGTGAAACTGGTAGTGCAGATAAATTTATGGTTTTTGGTCGTGGTGTATTACACTTATCTGTATTAATTGAAACAATGCGTCGTGAAGGTTACGAGCTTCAAATTGGACAACCGCAAGTAATTATCAAGGAAATTGATGGTGTTAAATGTGAGCCAATTGAAGAGTTAACTATCGATCTTCCAGAGACTGTTTCTGGTAGAGCTGTAGAGTTTGTAACATTACGTAAAGGAGAATTGCTTTCTATGGAAGCAAAAGGAGATCGTATGATTTGCGAATTTTTAATCCCTTCTCGTGGTAT
>NZ_JALZVX010000089.1 GCF_023299985.1 Lacinutrix sp.
ACTATTTTTCCGTCTTTGGTTTTACCAAATTCGTATTTGGTATCTACTAAAATTAAATCGCGAGAAGCTGCTATTTCTGTTCCGCGTTGAAATAATTTTAGCGTATAGTCTTCTAAAACAAGATAATCTGCTTCGCTAACAATATTTTTTGAAATAATGTCTTCACGAGAAATATCTTCATCGTGATCTCCCATTTCGGCTTTGGTAGCTGGTGTAATTATTGGTGAAGGAAATTTATCGTTTTCTTTCATGCCTTCTGGCATTACAACGCCACAAAGTATACGTTTTCCTAATTTGTATTCTCTTGCAGCATGACCAGACATATAACCACGAATAACCATTTCTATTTTAAATGGTTCGCATAAATGCCCAACTGCCACATTAGGATCTGGTGTTGCTGTTAGCCAATTAGGTACAATATCTTCAGTCTGCGCCATGAATTTTGTCGCAATTTGATTTAGAATTTGTCCTTTGTATGGAATACCTTTTGGCATCACCACATCAAAAGCACTCAACCTATCTGTTGCAACCATTACCAATTCTTGGTCGTTTATGTTGTAAACCGCTCTAACTTTTCCTTTATAAAGGCTTTTCTGATTCGGAAAATTAAAGTTGGTATCTATAATTGTATTACTCATTTGTTAATCTGTTGATGAGTTGATTTATTTATTGTAAAATTCATGTAAATGTAAGAATTACAAAGGTATTAATACGCTTTAAACTATGCCTCTATATTTTCAATTTTTCTATATGCTGCAATAACTTTTTTAACTAATTTATGTCGCACAACATCTTTATCATCTAAGAAAACCATACCTATACCATCTATATCTTTTAAAACTAGTAAAGCTTCTTTAAGTCCAGAAACAGTACGACGAGGTAAATCTATTTGGCCTGGATCTCCTGTTAATAGAAACTTGGCGTTTTTTCCCATACGTGTTAAAAACATTTTCATTTGGGCATGTGTAGTGTTTTGTCCTTCGTCTAGAATTACAAAAGCATTATCTAGCGTTCTACCACGCATAAATGCTAAAGGTGCTATTTGTATGGTTCCGTTTTCTATGTATTGGGTTAGTTTTTCGGGAGCAATCATATCACGCAAAGCATCGTATAATGGTTGCATGTATGGATCTAATTTTTCTTTTAAATCTCCTGGTAAAAAACCTAAATTCTCTCCTGCTTCTACTGCTGGACGTGTTAAAATAATACGCTTAACCTCTTTACTTTTTAATGCTTGAACTGCTAATGCAACTCCTGTATATGTTTTTCCAGTTCCTGCTGGACCAATGGCAAAAACCATATCGTTGTTGCGCATAAGCTCAACCAATTTACGCTGGTTTGCTGTTTGTGCTTTTATTAATTTTCCGTTAACTCCATGAACTATAGTTTCGCCACTTTTTGTAGATGTTTTATAATCATCGCTAGTGTTACTTGTTAAAACACGCTCGATTGCGTTTTCATCTAACCTCTTATGCTTGATAAAATGCTTTACTAGCATTTTTAGTTTTCTGTTAAACTCGTCTAAAAGCTCTTCTTCTCCAAAGGCTTTTATTTGGGTGCCACGCGCAACAATTTTTAATTTAGGAAAGTGCTTTTTTATTAGCTTAATATTTTCATTTCCTGCTCCAAAAAATTCTTTTGGAGTGATTTCTTCAAGTTGAATTACTATTTCGTTCAAAAGCGTTTCGTTTTAATTTAGGTTTTCTATACTATTTTCTTAGTTTTGTTCTGTGTTATAAACTTAAGGAAGTTACACAACTTTTATTCGCTTTAATCAAAAAAAATATTAACAATTACTAAATGGCAATTATCACATTAACAACAGACTTTGGTGAGAAAGATCACTTTGCTGGTGCGATAAAAGGTGCTATTTACAGCGAAATGCTAGAAGTTAAAATTGTTGATATCTCTCATTCTGTATCACCTTTTAATATTCCTGAGGCTGCTTACATTATACAAAACGCTTATAGTAGCTTCCCAGATGGCACTATACATATTATTGGTATTGACTCTGAAATTAACCAAGAGAACAAACATATTGCTATAGAATTAGATGGGCATTTTTTTGTATGCGCAAATAATGGGATTATGAGTATGATTTGTGCAGAAATTGCACCAAAACAAATTGTAGAAATTAATATTCACGATAAGATTGAAACCAGTTTTCCTGTACTCGATGTTTTTGTTAAAGTGGCTTGCCATATTGCAAGAGGTGGTACATTAGGCGTTATAGGAAAATCTATTGATAAAATTAAACCTATACGAAACCTAGAACCTTATGTTAACGACGAAAAAACACAGATTATAGGTAATATTATATATGTAGATAACTATGGAAATGTAGTGACTAACATAAAGAAGACGTTTTTTGAAACCATACAAAAAGGACGCAGTTTTGAAGTTTCGGCTAGAAGCCATAAGTTTAAAAAGATACATGCTAAGTATAGCGATATTGTTAATTTTAATACACCAGAAGAAAACCGAAACGACGAAGGTCGAGGTTTGGTGGTTTTTAACGCATCTAACTATTTAGAAATTGCTATTTATAAAGGTAATACTAGTAGTGTTGGTGGAGCAAGTAGTTTAATGGGATTGAAATTAAGAGACACGGTTACAATTAACTTCTTAAAAAGTTGATTGTAAAGTTAGCAGTAATCAGTTTTCAGTTAGCAGTCGATTACTCTTTTAAATAGAGATAAAAAAATAATAAAATATAACACTAAGCCTGTTGAAGTACTTAATAACAAAAAGGTCTTCGACAAGTTCAGCCTGACATAGAAGAAAACATAAAATATGCTAGTAAGAATTGTAAAAATGAGTTTTGCTGAAGAAAATATAGAACAGTTTCTAGCAAATTTTGAAACCGTAAAACAAAAGATTCGCAATTTTGAAGGTTGCCAGTTTCTTGAATTATATCG
>NZ_JALZVX010000090.1 GCF_023299985.1 Lacinutrix sp.
GCTTCTTTTAATCCTAAACCAGTTAATTCTTTAACTAATTTTACAACAGCTAACTTAGCGCCACCTGCTGCTTTTAAGATTACATCAAATTCAGTTTGTGCTTCAGCAGCTTCTCCACCACCTGAAGCTGGTCCTGCCATAGCTACTGCAGCAGCAGCAGGCTCGATACCGTATTCATCTTTTAATATAGTTGCTAACTCATTTACTTCTTTAACTGTAAGATTAACTAACTGTTCTGCGAAATCTTTTAAATCTGCCATTTTGTAATAATTTTTTTTAATTTTTAATATTTAAGTGTAAAGTGCGTACTATTTAAATTACCCCTCTTTTTGAGATAATGTTTTAAGAATACCTGAAAGTGTTCCTCCACTAGATTTAAGTGCAGAAATAACATTCTTCGCAGGAGACTGTAATAATCCAATAATATCTCCAATTAAATCTTCTTTAGATTTGATATCAACTAACATATCTAGTTGATCGTCTCCTATGTAAACTGTTTCCTCAATAAAAGCACCTTTTAATAAAGGTTTTTCGGATTTTTTACGGAAAGCTTTAATTACTTTAGCTGGAGCATTTCCTGTTTCAGAATACATTACAGATGTATTACCTTTAAGAGTAGATGGTAACTCACCAAACTCTCTATTTGAAGCTTCCATTGCTTTTTCAAGTAATGTGTTTTTAACTACTGCTAATTTTACGTTTGCTTTAAAACAAGCACGACGTAAATCTGAAGTAGTACCTGCATTCAATCCTGATATATCAGCTAAATAGATGTTAGCATTATCAGCTAACTGTGCAGTTAATTCTTTTATAACTTGTGATTTTTCTTCTCTTGTCATGATATTAAGTATTTAACTACTAACCGATTTTTGTATCCACTGCAATACTAGGGCTCATTGTAGAAGACATAAAAATGCTTTTTACATAAACTCCTTTTGATGCAGTTGGCTTCAGTTTCATTAATGTGGTTAATAATTCGTTTGCATTACCTTCAATTTTATCAGCACTAAAAGATGCTTTTCCTATTGAAGCGTGAACGATACCTGTTTTATCAACTTTAAAGTCAATTTTACCAGCTTTCACCTCTGTAACAGCTTTTGCAACATCCATTGTTACTGTACCTGTTTTTGGGTTTGGCATTAGACCACGAGGACCTAATACACGTCCTAAAGGACCTAATTTACCCATAACACTTGGCATAGTAATAATTACGTCAACGTCTGTCCAACCACCTTTAATTTTATCAAGGTATTCGTCTAAACCAACGAAATCTGCACCAGCTTCTTTAGCTTCTGCTTCTTTATCTGGAGTTACTAAAGCTAATACTTTAACATCTTTACCTGTTCCATGTGGAAGAGACACTACACCTCTAACCATTTGGTTTGCTTTTCTAGGATCTACTCCTAAACGCACAGCTAAATCTACTGAAGCATCAAACTTCATATTAGAAATCTCTTTTATTAGAACTGAAGCTTCTTGAACAGAATAAACTTTATCCTTATCAACTTTAGCTACAGACTCTTTTCTTTTCTTTGTTAATTTTGCCATTTTAAAAATCTTTTTAGGTTAATTAGGTGCTTCACCACCTTTAACAGTTATACCCATAGATCTTGCAGTTCCTGCGATCATTTTCATTGCTGATCCTATTTCAAAGGCATTTAAATCTACCATTTTATCTTCTGCAATTGCTTTTATTTGATCCCAAGTTACCTTAGCTACTTTACGTACATGAGGTTCACCTGATCCTTTTTTTATTTTGGCCGCTTCTAATAATTGTACTGCAGCTGGAGGAGTTTTGATTACAAAATCAAACGATTTGTCTTTGTAAACAGAAATCACAACTGGTAAAACTTTACCAGCTTTATCTTGGGTTCTAGCATTAAACTGCTTACAGAATTCCATGATATTAACACCAGCAGCACCTAAAGCGGGTCCAACCGGTGGCGACGGATTCGCTGCACCTCCCCTTACTTGTAATTTGACTACTTTGCCTAATTCTTTTGCCATTTTGAATAATTTAGTTTTTTATTAAGTCTGTATTTGAAGCTGACTTAACACTTTCTTTATTGTAACAATTATTAAATTTTTTCTACTTGCATATAACTTAATTCTAATGGTGTTTTTCTTCCAAAAATCTTAACCATTACTTCAAGTTTACGTTTTTCTTCGTTGATATTTTCTATAGTTCCATCAAATCCGTTAAAAGGACCATCTATAACTTTTACAGTTTCACCTTTTGTAAATGGAATAGCTACACTAGAATCCATATCTACGGCTAACTCATCTACTTTACCTAACATTCTATTAACTTCAGACTGTCTTAAAGGTAAAGGATCTCCACCTTTTGTTGCTCCTAAAAAACCTATTACATTAGTTATCGACCTAATGATATGCGGTACTTCACCTGTAAGGTTTGCTTTTATCATTATATAACCTCTGAAATAAACTTTTTCTTTAGTTACTTTCTTACCGTTTCTAATTTGCACTACGTTTTCTGTAGGTACTAGCACTTGCTCAACATAATCCTGCAAACCTAAACGAGCTATTTCATTCTCTATATAAGTTTTAATTTTATTTTCTTGACCACTTACTGCTCTTACTACGTACCACTTTTTACCTCCTACTTCAGCCATAAACTTTATATTAACTAATTAATTTAAAGTATTCACTAATAACTTTACTGAAAACAGTATCAATTCCCCAAATTGCTAATGAGAATATAATTGAAAAAACAGCAACTAATATTGTTAACCTTTGCACTTCTGCCCAAGGTGTCCAAGTCACGTTGTTTTTCAATTCTCCAAATGATTCTTTAATATAATTTACTATTCCAGCCATTTAAATCTTTATTTAATGAAATATGTATTACCACATTTTCTAATTTATTTTAGCATTAAGATTAAACAATATAACCTCTAATACTTATAAGCACGGGCGGAGAGACTCGAACTCCCGACACCTGGTTTTGGAGACCAGTGCTCTACCAACTGAGCTACGCCCGTAAACATAAGTCAAGGTGTCACGAAAAACGAGACACCTTAACATAATATTAGTTAGACTAAAAATTAGTCTAAAATCTCTGTTACCTGACCAGCCCCTACTGTTCTTCCTCCTTCACGTATTGCGAAACGAAGACCAATATTCATTGCTATAGCTTGAATCAACTCAACGTGAATTGTTAAGTTATCTCCAGGCATAACCATCTCTACTCCATCAGGAAGTGCAATGTTACCTGTTACATCTGTTGTACGTACGTAAAACTGTGGACGGTAGTTATTATGAAATGGAGTGTGACGTCCACCTTCTTCTTTTTTAAGGATATAAACCTCAGCTTTGAATTTAGCATGTGGAGTTACCGAACCTGGCTTACAGATTACCATACCTCTTGAAATCATAGACTTCTCAATACCTCTTAACAAGATACCAGCATTATCTCCTGCCTCACCTCTATCTAGTATTTGACGGAACATTTCAATTCCTGTAACAGTAGATGTTAATTTCTCAGCTCCCATACCAATAATCTCAACAGGATCTCCTGTATTTGCAACACCAGTCTCGATACGACCAGTTGCTACAGTACCACGACCTGTAATTGAAAATACATCTTCAATTGGCATTAAGAAATCTTTATCAACCTCCCTTAAAGGCTCTTCAATCCAAGCATCAACTTGCGCCATTAATTCCATTACTGTATCAACCCACTTTTGTTCACCGTTAAGCGCACCTAAAGCAGAACCAGAAACTACAGGTCCATTATCTCCATCATACTCATAGAAAGATAACAACTCTCTAACTTCCATATCTACTAATTCTAAAAGCTCTTCATCATCAACCATATCCACTTTATTTAAGAATACTACCATTCTTGGGATACCTACTTGACGACCTAATAAGATGTGCTCACGAGTTTGTGGCATTGGACCATCTGTTGCTGCTACAACTAATATAGCTCCATCCATTTGTGCAGCACCAGTAACCATGTTCTTAACATAATCAGCGTGACCTGGACAATCTACGTGTGCGTAGTGACGGTTAGCTGTTGCATATTCTACGTGTGAAGTATTAATTGTAATACCTCTTTCTTTTTCCTCTGGAGCGTTATCAATTTGATCAAAATCTTTTGCTTCTGATAAACCTGCATCAGCTAATACTTTAGTAATAGCAGCAGTTAAAGTTGTTTTACCGTGATCTACGTGTCCAATTGTACCTATGTTTAAGTGTGGTTTTGAACGATCGAAAGTTGCCTTTGCCATGTTTTAAATAATTTAATCTTAGTTATATAATAATATTAGTGTTCTATTTTTTATTTTTTTTAATCTATTGAGCCAATGACGGGAATTGAACCCGTGACCTCTTCCTTACCAAGGAAACGCTCTACCTCTGAGCTACACCGGCTTAAATATTAGAGCGAGAGACCAGGTTCGAACTGGCGACATTCAGCTTGGAAGGCTGACGCTCTACCAACTGAGCTACTCTCGCAATTATTTAATAATTCTTTGTTTAAAACTTACTTTTTTTGGTGAAAAAAGTGGGGAGAATAGGATTCGAACCTATGAAGACGTAGTCAGCAGATTTACAGTCTGCCCTCGTTGGCCGCTTGAGTATCTCCCCAATTTTAAACTTATCAATATTTTTAAAGAACTTACAAAAAAGCTTTTCAACTTCTTTGCTTAAGAGCCGATGGAGGGACTCGAACCCACGACCTGCTGATTACAAATCAGCTGCTCTAGCCAGCTGAGCTACATCGGCTTTTATTACATTTTTTA
>NZ_JALZVX010000091.1 GCF_023299985.1 Lacinutrix sp.
GCAGGTGTATAACAAATTATTTAATGTAGAATTAGGTCTTGGTGGTTGGGAGAATATCAATATTGCACATTATTGGAATATAGAAAAAGCGCTTGAAAAACATAGAGATAAAGGTGAGCGTTTTCTTATTATTTATGGCGCTGGACATAAAGGTTGGTTTTTAAGAGAGTTGCGTAAACGAGATGATATTAACCTTTTAGAAATGAAACCGTTTTTAGATGCTATTAATACATCTATTAACTAATATAAATGTAAATTTTGTATATTGATAATCAGTTAATTAAAAAATTAAACCAATGTACAATTACAAAGCTAAAATTATTGCAGTTTACGATGGCGATACTGTAACAGCAGTAGTAGATTTAGGATTTTTACATTCTCAAGAAATGAAATTGCGTTTGTTTGGAATAGATACACCAGAAATGCGAGGTCCTGAAAAAGTAGAAGGTAAAAAAGTGAGAGATATTGTTAGAGAAAAAATCTTAAATAAAGAAGTAGAAATAAAGTCTTATAAAGATAAACAAGGAAAGTATGGTCGATATCTAGCAACTATTATTGTAGATGGTGTTGACTTAAACCAATGGCTTGTGGATAATGGACATGCAGAGGTTTATTTGCCTTAAATTAAAAAAGCAACTCTAATTAGAGTTGCTTTTTTTGTATATAATTTCACTAATTTTATTTAATCATTCTCCGCACTTGGAGGATACTCGGTTATAATCTCTGTTACAAACTCTTTAATTCTAGCTTCTTTCTTGTCAACACTAGAATAATTTCTTAAGTAGCCTGAGCCTTTACCTTGCCATACTAGTTCCTTTTTCTTGGCGTCAATTAAATCAATATATAAAGAGCCTTGAGTACTTGTGCTTACGTTATTATTGAAGTTGTTTCCCCAAAATGGGCTCCATCCCCAACCATAACCAAATCCACCAAAACCACCAAATCCACCGTTATTCCATACGTTAACTTCCTGTCTTTCTTTGGTAAAAATACTCACTAACAAATCTGGATTTTCAGATTTTGTAAATCCTTTTGCCATAAGTTCTGCTTCAATAGCACGAAGAATACGACGTTTGTCTAAATCGCTAATTTCTGCTTTGTCTATTCCTGTTTTAAAGAATGCAAAGGTTTTGTAAGAGTTAAAATCGGTTTTTTGGTCGTAGTCTGATGCAACACGAACACTTGAACATGAGCTAATAACGATTACCAATGCGAGTAACGTTACTGTTTTTTTAAATAATTTTTTCATAGTCATTTTTTTTAATGTTATAACGAGTCTATTATAGCATCATCTACGTTATTTGGCAATGTTACTTTTAAGTTAGGTTCGATTTCCATAGCACGCTTTATTGCGAAGACAGCACCATTATTTCTAGCCCAACTTCTTCTTGAGATACCATTATTAACATCCCAAAATAACATTGATTTTAAACGTTTTGAAGCTTCTTTACTACCATCAATAACCATACCAAAACCACCATTTATAACTTCTCCCCAACCAACGCCTCCACCATTGTGAATGCTTACCCAAGTTGCGCCACGAAAACTATCTCCAATAACATTATGTATTGCCATGTCTGCCGTAAATTGAGAGCCATCGTAAATATTGCTTGTTTCTCTATAAGGAGAATCTGTTCCAGAAACATCATGATGATCGCGACCTAAAATAATAGTTTCTATTTCTCCTTTTGCTATGGCTTGATTAAAAGCCTCAGCTATTTTTGCTCTGCCTTCTGCATCAGCATATAATATTCTGGCTTGAGAGCCCACAACTAATTTGTTGTCTTGAGCACCTTTAATCCACTGGATATTATCTGCCATTTGCTGTTGAATCTCTTGCGGAGAATTCTTTTTTATATCTTCTAATACTGCACAAGCAATAGCATCGGTTTTTGCTAAGTCTTCTGGTTTTCCAGAAGCGCAAACCCATCGAAATGGACCAAAACCATAATCGAAACACATAGGACCCATAATATCCTGTACATAGCTTGAGTATTTAAAATCAATACCATTTTTAGCCATAATATCTGCTCCTGCGCGTGACGCTTCTAATAAAAAAGCATTGCCATAGTCGAAGAAATAAGTGCCTTTAGCAGTATGTCTATTTACGGCATCTGCATGACGACGTAATGTTTTTTGAACTTCTTTTTTAAATTGCTCTGGATTATTAGCCATCATTATATTGGCTTCTTTAAAAGATAATCCTGTTGGATAGTAGCCTCCAGCCCAAGGATTATGAAGTGAGGTTTGGTCGCTTCCTAAATCTATATGGATATTTGCTTCATCAAACTTCTCCCAAACGTCAACAATATTGCCTAAATAGGCTATTGAGATCGTTTCTTTTTCAGCTTTAGCCTTGTTTACGCGAACTACTAATTCATTTAAATCAGTAATTTTTTCATCAATCCAACCTTGATCTAATCTAACCTGTGTTATTTTAGGGTTCACTTCTGCGCAAACTGTAATACAGCCTGCAATAGTTCCAGCTTTTGGTTGTGCTCCAGACATACCACCTAAACCTGAGGTAACAAATAAATTACCTTTAGGCTCTTTTCCTATTTTTCTAAAAGCGTTTAAAACAGTAATTGTTGTACCATGAACAATACCTTGAGGACCAATGTACATATAACTTCCAGCGGTCATTTGCCCATATTGAGTAACACCTAATGCGTTGAACTTCTCCCAATCGTCTGGTTTAGAGTAGTTAGGGATCATCATGCCATTAGTAACCACAACTCTTGGAGCTTCTTTGTGTGAAGGAAATAATCCCATGGGATGGCCAGAATACATTACAAGTGTTTGCTCGTTGTTCATTTCTGCCAAGTATTTCATTGTTAAGCGATATTGTGCCCAATTTGAAAAAACACCTCCATTTCCACCATAAGTAATTAATTCGTGAGGATGTTGTGCTACTGCATAATCCAAGTTATTTTGAATCATTAACATAATAGCAGCAGCTTGTTTTGAATTTGCTGGATACTCGCTTATTGGCCTAGCATACATTTTGTAATCTGGACGCAAGCGATACATGTAAATTCGACCATAAGTGTCTAACTCGTTTTTAAACTCTGTTAAAAGTATTTTATGGTCTTTTTTATCGAAATATCTTAACGCATTTCGTAAGGCTAGTTTTTCTTCATCTTTAGAAAGAATAGCTTTACGTTTTGGAGCATGATTAATGTCTGCTTGGTATGGTTTAGGAGCAGGTAAATGTTCTGGAATGCCTTCTAGGATTTGTGCTTTAAAAGTGGAGTTCATTATTGTTAGTTCTTTTTTTTTACTGCATTAGTATTTTTATTAAAACCATAAGGGCAATGTCTGCAGCCGCTTTCGCAACAATAGCCTCTTTTTAAGTGATATTGCTCTGTAAAACATCTATAACCTTCAGGTGTTAAGTAATAATCGCCTTCTTCTATTGGAATGTATTTATTCATTTTTATATTACTTCAATCTTAAAATAATAGTATTATCACAAAGATAATGTAAATTGGAGTGATTTTTGAAACGAACAATTTGTGATTTTAATTTCTAAATATTTAGTGCCAAAAGGTTATACAGGTATTACCATTTTTCCTTTTGTTTTTTTAAAGACTAGTGCTTTAAAAGAAGATGCTGTTTTAATAAATCATGAAAAAATACATTTAAGACAGCAATTAGAGTTCTTGATTGTTCCTTTCTATATTATTTATGGTCTCGAATTTTTTGTAAGATTAATTCAGTATAAAAATTGGTACAATGCCTATGTAAATATTTCTTTTGAACGAGAAGCTTATCAAAATCAGACGAACTTTAGTTATCTAAAACAACGTCAATTTTGGAGCTTTTTAAAGTATATTCGCACTGATGATTTTTAATTTAGAAAATAGTGTTAACCAACGTATTAATTTGCCTAATAAAATAGGTTTAGAACTTTTTATAAAACGAGAAGATGCTATTCATCCTATTGTTTCAGGAAACAAATACAGAAAGCTTAAATATAATATTGAAGCTGCAAGAAGTGAAGCAAAAAATACACTGCTTACTTTTGGAGGCGCATATTCAAACCATATAGCTGCAGTTGCAGAAGCTGGTAGGATTTATAATTTTAAAACTATTGGTGTTATTAGAGGTGAGGAGTTAGCTTCAAAAATTAATGAGAACACAACTTTAAAATATGCTAAGGATTGTGGTATGGATTTTAAATTTATTAGCAGAATAGATTACAGAAATAAAGAAGATTTAAATTTTATTGAGAATTTAAAAAATGAATATGGTGATTTCTATTTAATTCCAGAAGGAGGTACAAATACACTAGCAATTAAAGGCTGTGAAGAAATTTTAACCGAAGCAGATTCTAGTTTTAATTATATATGTGCATCAGCTGGAACAGGAGGTACTTTGGCAGGTTTAATAAATTGTTCAAAACCTAGTCAACAAGTTTTGGGTTTTTCAGCATTAAAAGGAGACTTTTTAAAAGAAGATATTAGTAAATTTGCTAAACAGGATAATTGGCAGCTAATAACTGATTATCATTTTGGAGGTTATGCCAAAATAAATACTGAATTAGTTGCGTTTATAAATGAGTTTAAAACACTTAATAATATTCAGTTAGATCCAGTTTATACTGGAAAAATGTTATTTGGTATCCAGGATTTAATTGCTAAAAATTATTTCCCAGAAGGTTCAAGAATATTAGTTATTCATACAGGAGGATTACAAGGTATTACAGGAATGAATTCAAGATTAAAACAGAAAAATTTACCATTAATACACTAGTTAATGAAAAGAATATTTACATTTTTATGCCTAATGTTGCTACTAGCAAGTTGCGGCTCTCAGAAAAAAGTAACCACTACAAAATCTAAAGACAAGACAGAACAGGTTGTTGAAACTAAAAAGAAAAAGAAAAGGAAGTCAAAGGCTAAAACACCTGAAAAAGCAGAGGTTGCTATTGTAGAAACTCCAGAAAGTTATGCAACACCTACAGACGAGTATATTGCTATTTACAGTGATATAGCACAAGAAGAAATGCGAAATTATAATGTGCCAGCAAGTATTACTTTAGCGCAAGGTATTTTAGAGTCTGGTTCAGGAAAAGGCCGTTTGTCTACAGAAGCTAATAACCATTTTGGAATTAAGTGTCACACAGGTTGGACTGGAGGAAAAATTTATCACGATGATGATAAAGCACAAGAATGTTTTAGAAAATACAAAAACTCAAAATATTCTTTTAGAGATCATTCTTTATTTTTAAAAGATCGTAAACGTTATGCAGGATTGTTTGCGCTTGGAAAAGGAGATTATGAAGCTTGGGCTAAAGGATTAAAAGCAGCAGGTTATGCAACAGATAGAAAATATCCTCAAAAATTAATAAGTTTAATAGAGCGTTATCAACTGTATCGTTTTGATAATGAGGTTTTGGGTGTTGAGTCTAGCTTAAACGATAAACATACTGTTGCTGCAGGTGATACTTTGTATAAGTTGTCTCGAAAATATGATATTTCTGTATCAGAAATTAAAGCATTAAACGGATTAGAAACCGACACCTTGTTTGTTGGACAAGTACTATTTATTAAGCCTATTCCAAAAGATTAATTATAATGATTTATAAACGTAGTAGTGCTCTTTTCGCAGCAGCGGAAAAAGTAATTCCAGGAGGTGTGAATTCTCCAGTTCGTGCCTTTAAAGCTGTTGGTGGAACTCCAATATTTGTTAAAGAAGCAAAAGGTGCTTATTTATATGATGAAGATGGAAACATTTTAATTGATTACATTAATTCTTGGGGACCAATGATTTTGGGTCATGCTTTCGAGCCTGTTGTTAATGCAGTAGTCGAAAAAGCTAAAAAAGGAACTTCTTTTGGAATGCCTACCGAAATTGAAACTGAAATTGCCGAATTAGCGGTTTCTATGGTTCCAAATATTGATAAAATTCGTTTTGTAAACTCTGGAACAGAAGCTTGTATGAGTGCTGTAAGACTAGCTAGAGGTTTTACAGGTAAGGATAAGATTATAAAATTTGCTGGTTGTTATCATGGACATAGCGATTCGTTTTTAATACAAGCAGGAAGTGGAGCAGTAACATTTGGTAGCCCTAATAGTCCCGGAGTTACAGAAGGTACAGCTAAAGATACTTTGTTGGCTAATTATAACGACCTAGCTAATGTTGAAGCATTAATTAATGCTAATAAAAATAAAATAGCCTGTATAATTATAGAACCTGTAGCAGGAAACATGGGTTGTATTCCGCCAGAAAATGGATTTTTACAAGGCTTAAAAAAATTATGTGATGCTAATAGCATATTACTTGTTTTTGATGAGGTTATGACAGGATTCCGTCTTGCAAAAGGAGGAGTACAAGAGTTGTATGGTGTAAATGCAGATATTGTTTGCTTTGGAAAAGTAATTGGAGGCGGTTTGCCTGTAGGAGCATTTGCAGCAAGAAATGAGATTATGAATCATCTAGCACCTTTGGGACCAGTTTATCAAGCAGGAACGCTTAGTGGTAATCCATTGGCTATGGCAGCTGGATTAGCAATGCTTAAAGCTTTAAATAGTGATACAGAAGTTTTTAATAGGTTAGCTGAAAAGACAGAGTATTTACACAAAGGTTTAGCGAAAGTTTTAAATAAAAATAATATTACGCATACCATAAATAGAGTAGGTTCTATGATATCTGTTCATTTTGACGAAACAAAAGTTGTGGATTTTGAAACAGCTGCTAAAGGTAATAACGAAACATTTAAAACCTTTTTTCATGGCATGCTTAATCAAGGAATATATATTGCTCCAAGTGCTTTTGAAACGTGGTTTATAACTGATGCTTTAACTTATGAAGATTTAGATAAAACAATTGCGGCTTGCTATTCAGTTTTTAAATAAGCACAATAAAAGTTAATTACATAAAAAAGCGATTCTTTAAAGAATCG
>NZ_JALZVX010000092.1 GCF_023299985.1 Lacinutrix sp.
GCGTGCTCAGAAGACGATAGACCAGAAACAGAAACTTATGAACCTACTCCACTTCCATTAAATATTCCGCAGGTTTTTTCAGATAATATAATTCCGCCTGTAGTACCAAATAACAATCCGCAAACGGTCGAAGGTGTTGCCTTAGGTAAAAAACTGTTTTTCGATAAAAAACTTTCTGGAGATCTAACAATGGCGTGCGCTAATTGCCATGCACCGCAAAATGCATTTACAGACAATACACCAACTAGCGATGGTATTGATGGTGTTTTTGGAACTAGAAACGCTATGCCATTATTTAATTTAGCCTGGAATTATGGCGAACGTTTTGCTTGGGATGGAAAAGAGCTAAGTTTAGAGCGTCAAGCGTTAGAACCAGTACAAAATCCAATAGAAATGCATAGTGATTGGGAAGATGTGGTTGATAGATTGCAAACAGATGCAGAATATCCAGAATTATTCCGTTTAGCATTTAATACAACAACTATTACCAAAGAATTAACAGCAAAAGCCATTGCTCAATTTGAACGCACACTAATATCTGCAAACTCAAAATTCGATAGATTTTCTTTGGGCCAAACCACCTTGACAACTCAAGAGTTAAATGGTTTAGATGTTTTTTTACGCGAAGACAAAGGCGATTGTTTTCACTGCCATGGCACTCCAACAAATCCATTATGGACAGATAATATTTTTCACAATAATGGTTTAGATACTAATTTTTCAGACTTAGGTCTAGGAGCTGTTACTGGTGACACTAACGATAATGGTAAGTTTCGAAGCCCTTCGCTTAGAAATTTAGCATACACAGCACCATACATGCATGATGGCAGATTTGCAACTTTAGATGAGGTTATAGAATTCTACAGCACAGGACTAAAACCATCATCTACAATAGATCCATTAATGAAGAATATTCTTAATGGTGGTGTACAATTATCAGCTTCAGACAAAGCAGGTTTAAAAGCCTTTTTATTATCGCTATCTGATCCTTCTTTCCTTACTAATCCTGACTTTCAAGAATAATCTTTTCAATAGAAAAGTCTTATAAAAAAAGACTATTAAACCATATGCTAATATAATGTTAGTTGATATGGTTAAAAGCGACTGATGTTGTATATTTGCACTCTATTTAGAGAAAAACAACTCACTAAATAATTAGATTATAAAGAATTACATCATTTAAGATGTTCGGTCTGACATTTTTTTAAATATTAAAAACAGATCAAATCTACATAAGATTATGATAAAAGTTTCAGAAACAGCTAAAAAGAAAGTTGTAAAATTAATGACTGATGATGGCTATAGTCCAACCGAAGATTATGTTCGTGTTGGTGTTAAAAGTGGTGGTTGTTCTGGTTTGTCTTACGATTTAAAGTTCGACAAAACCCAAGAAGAGGAAGACAAAGTCTTTGAAGATAATGGTGTAAAAATCATTATTAATAAAAAGAGTTTTTTATACTTAATTGGTACAACTTTAGAATATTCTGGAGGATTAAACGGAACTGGTTTCGTGTTTAATAATCCAAACGCTAACCGTACTTGCGGTTGTGGAGAATCATTTTCATTATAAAATTTGAAATAACGCATTATGTCGAAGTATACAGAAGACGATTTAAGAGAAGAACTTAAAACCAAAGAATACGAATACGGTTTTTACACAGACATAGAGTCTGAAACATTTCCTATTGGTTTAAATGAAGATATTGTTCGCGCTATTTCTAAGAAAAAAGAAGAGCCAGAATGGATGACTGAGTGGAGACTAGAAGCTTTTAAAGTTTGGAAATCTATGGAAGAGCCAGATTGGGCTAACGTAAATTATAAAAAACCAGATTTTCAAGCTATTGCATACTACTCTGCACCTAAAGCTATAGACCCTAACAAAACTTTGGACGATGTGGATCCAGATTTACTAGCCATGTATAAAAAGCTAGGAATCTCTGTAGATGAGCAAAAGAAGATGAATAACGTCGCAATGGATATTGTTGTCGATTCTGTTTCTGTAGCTACTACATTTAAAAAGACTTTAGGAGAAAAAGGTATAATTTTTATGCCAATTTCTGAAGCTATACAAGAACATCCAGAATTAGTTAGAAAATACATTGGTACTATTGTACCAACGAAAGATAATTTTTATGCGGCCTTAAATAGTGCAGTATTTAGTGATGGTTCTTTTTGTTACATTCCAAAAGGAGTAAAATGCCCAATGGAATTATCTACCTATTTTAGAATTAACGAAGGTGGAACAGGACAATTTGAACGTACTTTAGTAATAGCAGACGAAGGTAGTTATGTTTCTTACCTAGAAGGTTGTACAGCTCCAAGTCGTGATGAAAACCAATTACATGCAGCTGTTGTAGAGCTTATTGCTCTTGACGATGCAGAAATAAAATACTCAACAGTACAAAACTGGTATCCAGGAAACGACAAAGGAATAGGTGGTGTTTACAATTTTGTAACTAAAAGAGGTTTATGCGAGAAAAACGCAAAAATTTCTTGGACACAAGTAGAAACAGGAAGTGCAGTTACTTGGAAATATCCAAGTTGTATATTAAAAGGTGATAACTCTGTAGGAGAGTTTTATTCTATTGCAGTTACAAACAACTATCAGCAAGCAGATACTGGAACAAAAATGATTCACTTAGGTAAAAACACCAAATCAACTATTATTTCTAAAGGTATATCTGCTGGAAAATCTCAAAATTCATACAGAGGTTTAGTACAAATAGGTTCTCGCGCAGAGAATGCACGTAACTTCTCTCAATGCGATAGTTTGCTAATGGGTAACGAATGTGGTGCACATACCTTTCCATATATAGAAGCTAAAAACAAAACTGCCATGATTGAGCATGAGGCGACAACTAGTAAAATTGGTGAAGACCAAATTTTCTATTGCAATCAACGTGGTATCGATACAGAAAAAGCTATAGCACTAATTGTCAATGGTTTTAGTAAAGAAGTACTAAATAAATTGCCAATGGAGTTTGCCGTAGAAGCGCAAAAACTATTAGAAATCAGCCTTGAAGGCTCAGTAGGATAATTGTTATTATTATGAAAAAAGTACTAATTGTATTATTAACACTTGTAGCTTTTACAAGTTGTAAAAACGAAGCAAAGACAGAAACGCCAACAATTGGTGCTGATGGTATTGAAAAGACTAACAAACAAAACGATGGATTAACATTACTTAGTGGTGAATTCTCGTATTATAAAGATGCGGCAGTTTTACAAGTTGGAAACAGCTCGATATATGGTGTTGTGTTAAACGAAAAAATGCATGAGTTACATAATATGGGTAAACCCTACAGAAAAGAAGCAACTGACGGTGTCATAGTTCAGATTCGTGGAAAAATTATACCTAAAGCAGAAGGAGAAGAAGGTTGGCCTAATAACATTGATATAAAAGAAATCATTAGTGTTAAAGAACCAACTGTTAAAAACGAGGTGATTAAAATTGGAAAATAAAATTATGTTACAAATAAAAGATTTACACGCAAGTGTTGAAGAAAAATCGATTTTAAGAGGTATTAATCTTGAAGTAAAAGCTGGAGAAGTACATGCTATTATGGGACCAAATGGTTCTGGAAAAAGTACTTTAGCATCTGTAATTGCTGGAAAAGAAGAATACGAAGTAGATAAAGGAAGCATTTTTCTTGAAGGAGAAGATATAGAAGAATTAGCAGCAGAAGAACGCGCTCACAAAGGTGTGTTTTTATCATTTCAATATCCTGTTGAAATTCCTGGAGTTTCTGTAACAAACTTTATAAAAACCGCGATTAACGAAACAAGAAAAGCAAAAGGCCTTGGAGACATGCCTGCAAAAGACATGCTTAAAATGATTCGTGATAAAGCCGAAATGCTAGAAATAGACCGTAAGTTCTTATCTCGTTCTTTAAACGTAGGTTTTTCTGGAGGAGAAAAGAAACGTAATGAGATTTTTCAAATGGCAATGCTAGAACCAAAATTAGCCATCTTAGATGAAACAGATTCTGGTTTAGATATCGATGCTTTACGTATTGTTGCTAATGGTGTAAATAAACTAAAATCTAAAGACAATGCTGTAGTTCTAATTACGCACTACCAACGTTTATTAGACTATATAAAACCTGATTTTGTTCACGTTTTATACAATGGTCGTATAGTAAAATCCGGAGGTCCAGAATTAGCACACGAATTAGAAGAAAAAGGTTACGACTGGATTAAAGAAGAAGCAGACGCTTAAAAATTAGTTAGCAGTTTTCGGTCTCAGTTTGCAGTTGCTTACTCTTATCTGATTACTCAAATTAAATAGCTTTAAAAAAAGTATAAATAGTAAACAGATTTTTTTCGCATTTTTTAAATTACTGAAAATGCGACTGATAACTGAAAACTGAATTAAATGGATTTAAAAGAAAAATTAGTAACATCCTTTTTAGCATTCGAAAACAATATCGATATAGACTCACCTGTTCACGATATTCGTAGCGAAGCAATTAAAGCATTCGAAACAAATGGCTTTCCTTCTAAAAAGGAAGAGGCTTGGAAATACACATCATTAAACAATGTTTTAAAGCATGATTACAGTGTATTCCCAAATCAAGAAAATGCTTTAGAATATAAGGATATAAAGAAGTATTTTATACATGATATCGATACTTATAAAATTATATTTATAGATGGAAAATACTCTTCTCATCTATCTCAGGTTACTCATGATGGTTTAGATGTTTGTTTAATGTCTTCGGCATTAAATAAAGACAAATACAGACCTGTAATTGAAAACTATTTTAACAAACTAGCACCTAAAGACAGTTTAACGTCTTTAAATACAGCATTTTCTAATGAAGGTGCCTACATACATATTCCTAAAAATAAATTGGTAGAAAAACCAATTCAAATTATACATTTCTCTACAGGTAATGAAACAGCTTTAATGCTTCAACCAAGAAACTTAATTGTTGTAGACGAAAATTCTCATGTTCAAATTATAGAACGTCATCAAAGTCTAACAAACAATCCTGTGTTAACCAATAGTGTAACAGAGATTTTTGCAGACAAGCGTGCTATTATAGATTATTATAAAATTCAAAACGACAACAAAAACGCATCTTTAATAGATAGTACTTTTGTTCACCAGAAAGATCAAACTAACTGTTTTGTACATACGTTTTCTTTTGGTGGTAAATTAACACGTAATAATCTTAATTTTTACCAAAATGGTGAACACATGGATTCTACAATGAAAGGAATCACCATTATTGGAGATAAACAACACGTAGATCATAACACATTAGTACACCATATAGAACCAAATTGCGAAAGTCACCAAGATTACAAAGGTATTTTTGCAGACAGCTCTACAGGTGTTTTTAATGGTAAAGTTCTAGTAGATAAATTAGCACAGAAAACAAATGCTTTTCAATCTAACAACAATATTTTACTAAGCGATAAAGCGTCTATAAACACAAAACCACAATTGGAGATTTTTGCAGACGATGTTAAATGTTCTCATGGTTGTACCATTGGACAATTAGATGAGAGTGCTTTATTCTATATGAAACAACGTGGTATTCCAGAAAAAGAAGCGAGAGCTTTACTAATGTTTGCTTTTAGTAATAACGTTTTAAATTCTGTAAAAATTCCAGAATTAAAACAACGTATTACTAATATAATTGCGACTAAATTAGGTGTAAATATTGGATTTGATTTGTAACAATATAATCACTTTATAGATAATACAAAAAGCCTTAAACTTAATACGTTTGAGGCTTTTGCTTTTCTAATTGATATTTTTTATTGACTACAGTTTCCATTTTGGATATCTTGAATTGTTGGATTATATGCGTTGTTTTCAATTACAGAAGAACTATTCAAAAACGAACTCTGTAGTGCACAAAAATCTGTAAGTAAAGGGTTTCCTACTCCTGAACTAAAACCTGATGATCCTCCAATATTAATATCTGCTGTTTGTGTGAAAATTAAATTATCTAAACCAGATAGTGATAATAAATTTGGATTATTATCAATTAACAAATTATAATTACCTGCTATAGGATTAATTTGAGTTAATGATTCTAACCCTTGAAAATTTGTTATTCCAGACTCTACAACTGTTAAACCTCCAATTTGAGTTAAACTATCTAAACCCTGAAAATTTAAAAGACTATTTTTTTGCATATCCGTAAATAGCCCTAAAACGAACTATAATTAGTATATTTATCTGGATATATAATTATATAGATATGAATATTTTTTCTTTTGGCATTCATTTTACAAATGAAGAGAGTT
>NZ_JALZVX010000093.1 GCF_023299985.1 Lacinutrix sp.
AAAGCTCCAAAGCCAGTTTGCCATTCAAATTTTGCATTTAGAAATCTTTTTTCATTAATCCATTTCGATGAATTTGCTTTTATATCTATAACTAAATCAGATAAATTGCAATTTGGTTTTGTGCCAATTAAAAGGTGCACATGATTAGGCATTCCATTAATAATCATTAATTTTTGATTTTATTCGAAACAATACCTGCTATGTATTTATATAGTTCAACTTCCCATTTTTTAGAAGTAAGGTCGTTTCTACCTTTTACTGAAAAAACAATATGAAAATAAAGTTGCGTGTATGTGTTAGCCATATTGTGTGTCGCTCTTACAGAGCTAAACTTTGTGTTATACCTTTTTATTATTAATATTTTGCCACGCTTTAGCTTTGCAAACTATTGGTTTATTGCCAAAATTTGACACACTACAATATAATGAATCTATTATTCTAAAATAAATACGTTAATCCTAACTTTTATTTATGGAAACAATATAATACTATTAATAGTCCTAAAGCTCCATAGGAGCTAAATATTAAAACTCCATAGAAGTGATATCAATACCAACACTTCATTTCAAGCACATTAATTCTCTTTAGTTACAGAAAAACCCACGATCACGCATTAATGCTTCAATTTTAGCATCACGACCTCTAAATAATCTATAAGCCTCAGCAGGATCCATACTATTTCTAGGTGCAAATAAATACTTCACTAATTTATCTGCTACAGCTTTATCGTAAAAACCACCTGGAGCTTCTTTAAAAGCTTCGGAAGCATCACTTGTAAGTACGTCTGCCCACATATAACCATAATATGCTGTAGCATAACCTTCACTAGAAAATACATGTCCAAAATGCGGAGTCCTGTGACGCATTGGTAATTCTTCAGGCATATTTAATGCTGCTAATGTTTCTTTTTCAAATTTAGCAATATCTATATTTTCTGGATCTGCTAAATGCAGTTTCATATCCATTAAAGCAGAAGCTAAATATTCTGTTGTAGAAAAACCTTGATTAAAAGTAGATGCTTTTTTAATTTTTGCAACTAATGCAGCAGGAATAGGTTTTCCTGTTTTGTTGTGTACTAAAAATTGATTAATTACTTCGTCTGTTGATAACCAACGTTCTAATAATTGAGATTGAAATTCTGTATAATCACGAACACCTCCATTTAATGTTGGGTATTTTACGTTAGATGAAAAGAAGTGTAAAGCATGACCAAATTCATGAAAAAATGTTTCTGCATCATCCCAAGACACCAAAACAGCTTCTCCAGGAGCAGGTTTAACAAAGTTAGAGTTATTAGACGCTAAAACTGTTTTTGCTCCATCTAAAGTAGTATGACTTCTATAGGTTGTTGCCCAAGCTCCAGAACGTTTTCCTGGTCTAGCAAAAGGATCTAAATACCATAAACCAATTAATTTTTTTGAGTCTTTGTCTGTAACTTCCCAAACCTTAACATCTTCATGAAAAACAGGAACACTGCCTTCTTTTACAGGATTAAATTCATAATTAAATAAACGTCCAGCTGTGTAAAATAATGCCTGTGTTAATTTATCTAATTGTAAGTACTGTTTTACTTCGTCGCTGTCTAAATCGTATTTTTTTTGTCTTACTTTTTCTGCATAGTATCTGTAATCCCAAGGTTTAATTTTAATAGCGTTACCATTTTTGTCTGCTATGGCTTGCATATCTGCAACCTCTTCTGCAACACGACCAATGGCAGCTGGCCAAACCTTCATCATTAAATCCATTGCATTTTCTGGTGTTTTAGCCATACGATCTTGCAAACGCCATTCTGCATAATTTTTATAACCTAAAAGTGCCACGCGCTCACGGCGTAGTTTTAAAATTTGAGCAATAATTTGTTTGTTATCGTAAGTATCACCATTATCACCACGAGAATAATAATTAGTCCATACTTTTTCTCTTAACTCTCTTTCTGTAGAATAGGTAATAAATGGATCCATAGAAGAACGAGAGTTTGTAATCGCATACTTTCCATCTTCACCATTATCTGAAGCAATTTTTGCTGCCGATTTTACAAACCCATCCGATAGTCCATTTAATTGGTCTTTTGTAAGGTAAGTAATGTAGTTTTCTTCATCGTGCAATACATTACTAGAAAAGTCACTATATAAAGTAGACAGTTCTTTGCTAATTTCTGCGTAGCGTTTCTTTTTAGTAGCATCTAATTCTGCACCATTCATTTCAAAACGTTTATAAACCAAATCTACAACACGTTGTTGGTCTGCTTCTAAAGGTGTTTTTTGAGACGCATCGTAAACCGTTTTTATACGTGTAAATAGTTTTTTATTCTGACTAATTTTAGAACGATAATCTGAAATTTCTGGAGCTAATGCCTTTGAAATGGTTCTAAATTCTGGAGAACTCATATTACTACTAAAAATACCATAATATGTAAAAGCAAGATTTAATGCTTTACCAGAGCGTTCCATGGCTTCAATAGTGTTTTTAAAAGTTGGTGCTTCAGGATTGTTTGCTATAGCTTCAATATCTTTTAAACCTAAAGTCATTCCTGTTTTAATAGCAGGTTCTACATCTTCAACCTTCATTTTATCGAAAGCTGGAACACCTTCGAAAGGACCTTTAAACTCTTGTAATAATAAATTATCGCTCATAGTTGTAGTTGCTTCTTCTTTCTCTTTATTACAAGCAAAAATGCTAATAAAAAGACTTAAAAGTATAAGAGAATTTAAGTGTTTGGTTTTCATATTTAAAGGTTTTTTAGATTACAAAATCAATGTATGATTTTTTTAACAGATTTAAGATTATTTATTTTTTAATATTACTAGATTTATTGCATGCTTACTACTAGTCTAAAACTTCAATTTTTGTAATATAAACGTTATGTCTTGGCCAATTACCACCATCTACGTCTTGGTTAGAGATTTTATCTACCACATCTAAACCACGCGTTATACGACCAAAAGCAGTGTATTCTCCATCTAAATGAAACTGATTGCTTTGTGTAATAAAAAACTCGAAAGGTGATGCTAATTTATAAGCGTTTTTAATTTCTCCACTTGGTATAGAAATAACACCACGTCTATGTTTGTGACCGTGTCTAACATCTGGTGGTAAAAGATAACGACCAATTTTACGACGCTTTTTTAAAACCTTTGCTTCATCGCTATTGCCACCTTGTATAACAAAATCTTTAACCACACGATGAAACTGTGTGCCATCGAAAATTTTGTTTTTGGTAAGAAATATAAAATTTGCTCTATGGAAAGACACATTGTCAAAAAGTTGTATATCTATATTTCCAAATTTGGTGTAAATACGAACTTTATTTTGTTTGTTGATTTTGCCATACTCACGAAAAAAATCCATGGCATTATCATCATTTAAAGGTAAATAGCGTTCTTCTAGAGTTAGTTTAGAACTGTCTATTTCTATTACTTTTTCTGTAGCTTTAGGTATAATAGTATCAATTACTGTAACTTTCTCTTTTACAAGTTTAGGTTTAGTTTGTTTATCTTCACAATTAAATAATAGTAAAATACTAAATATTAGAATTAGTCTCATAAATGAAATTTCAATCGTTTTTAAAATCTATTGTAAAAATAGAAAATTTACCACTACCAGCCGAAACTTCACAGTTTAAAATGTCACCTCCTTACAGAGCAGATTTAATAAAATTGCAGGCAGAACGTATAAAAAGTGCCAAAAAAAGTGCTGTAATGACTTTGTTTTATCCTAATGCAGCAGGTGAAACCTGTTTTATGCTAATTTTAAGACAAACATACAAAGGTGTACATTCTGCTCAAGTAGGATTTCCTGGTGGTAAACTTGAGGCTAGCGAAACATTCGAGCAAGCTGCTTTACGAGAGACAGAAGAAGAGATAGGAGTAAAGCAAGATACCATTACTGTGTTAAAGGCATTAACCCAAGTGTACATTCCGCCTAGTAATTTTTATGTTAAACCGTTTATTGGTATTGTAAAAAATACGCCTGAGTTTATAAAACAAGATGCTGAGGTAGAAGCACTTTTAGAAATTAAATTAGACCATTTTTTAGACGAGAATACATTAACTACAAAAATGGTAACAACTCCTAATGGTCTAGAAGTGAGTGTTCCTGCTTATAAATTAAACAATAATTTAGTTTGGGGAGCAACAGCTATGATACTTAGTGAAGTGAAAGACTTGTTAAAGGCTAGCTTTAAATAGTAGTATTTTGCTACATTTGTTAAACCTTAAGAACTATAAAAATTTATGGGTTTACTTAAAAAAAATCCTTTTGGACATATATTATTTGTAAAAAAGTGGCTTATTAGAATACTAGGCATACTTTCTCACAGACGCTTTCGTGGTTTTAATAATCTACAAATTGAAGGCTCAAAAATTATAAAAGATTTACCAGATACAAACGTACTTTTTATCTCTAATCATCAAACGTATTTTGCAGATGTGTTTTCTATGTTTCATGTTTTTAATGCGAGTTTAAGTAACAGAGGAGATTCTATTAAGAATGTTGGTTATTTATGGAACCCCAAATTAAACATGTATTATGTAGCTGCAAAAGAAACTATGAAATCTGGTATTTTACCAAAAATATTTGCTTACACAGGCTCAATTAGTATAGAACGTACATGGAGAAGTGAAGGTAAAGATGTCAACCGTCAAGTTAAAATGAGCGATATTTCTATGATTAGTACTGCGCTTGATGATGGTTGGGTTGTTACATTTCCACAAGGTACAACAACACCATTTAAGCCTATTCGTAAAGGAACAGCACATATTATTAAGCGTTATAAGCCTATTGTAGTACCAATAGTAATAGATGGTTTTAGACGCTCTTTCGATAAAAAAGGACTCTACATAAAAAAGAAAAACGTTTACCAATCTTTCGAAGTTAAAAAACCTTTAGAAATTGATTACGAAAACGAATCTATAGCAAGTATTGTTGAAAAAATTGAATATGCTATCGAGCAACATCCTTCATTTTTAAAAGTTATTCCACAAAAAGAATTGGAAGCAAGAGAAGCTTTAAATAAGCAGCGTGAGTGGCTTGATAATTAGTTTTTAATAGGTAGTCTTTAGTCAGTAGTTCTAGTCAGTAGTTCTAGTCGGTAGTTTATAATTTTATTTTAATTAGAATTATCATCTATAACACGATTGTTATTCTTAGCTTTTTTATCTTTTTCTGTACCTAATGCTAATCCAATTACCATTCCTATTAGCATTCCAAAGGAAAGATTAATAGCATCTATAAACAAACCCAAAACGATACCAGAACACATACCAATAATCATATAAGTGTTAGTGTAGTGACTTTTGCGAATTAGTGAGAATTCTTCTTCTAAGAATTTTAAAAATGCCGTTAATTTTTTAAATAGTACTTTTCTATTTGTATCAGCTTTTAAATCTAATATCTCTAATTCACTTTCAATTTTATTTAATTCGCTAATATTAAAGCTTCGGTTTTGTAAATTATTAAATAAAGCAATAAAATCATTATAGATTTTAATCTCTTTATTTGTGCTGTTTTTAGTTTTTAAACTTTCAAAAAATAATATAGCATCTTTTGTTTTCATAACTAAACCTCCAACTTTTTTAATTCGTTGTAATTACTGTTTAAGCGTTTCATTAAAATGCCATAAAGTAATTTATAGAATAACCATATTAAACCAACAAAAACAACAGCTATAACTAGAATTATAGCAGCCATAATAAGCTTTCCATTAGTGTCTGCATTTGTCATTAACTCAACCATTTTAGGATCTGTTTTAGTAGCATAATAAGAGCCAAGTACCATAGAAACAAAAGCCATAATTAAGTTGTAACCTACATAGTATTTTATAACTTTTCGAGTACTAATAATACTCTCCATTAATTTTTTAGCATTATCTGTAACAGAAATACCTTTGTAAGCTTTGAACAATAAGTAGATAAATAATATAATTACAGCAAAACTAATAACAGTTAAACTAGTTAAAAGCGTTTGGTTAATAGCAGTTGTATCTAATTTAGCATTGTATGATGCAGATAATTTTGGTAAAAACGTAATAGCAATCCAAAAAATTAATTCTGCAATACTTATAAAAAAGAGCGTCTTAACAATCGAAGACGATTTTTTCCATAGCATGGAATATAAATCTTGAGAAGTCATTTTTTTCTCGCTAACAGTATCGCTCTGCCAATGTTTCTTTAATAATTCTAATTCATCCATATTTACGGATTTAATATGGTTCTTAACTTTGTTTTCACTCTGTTCATTTTCACTCTAGCATTCACTTCGGTAATACCCATTGTTTCACTTATTTCTCTATAGTTCTTATCTTCCAAATACAGGAAAATAAGCGCCTTTTCAATATCGTTTAATTGGTGTACAGCACTGTATAATAGCTTTAATTGCTGTTCTTCGGTATCATCATAATCTTCAGCCTTAATTTTAAACTGCACAGTATCAAACTGTGTGGTGTTTATGGTTCGTTTAGACTTTCTATAAAGAGTAATAGCGGTATTTAATCCAACTCTGTACATCCAAGTACTAAATTTCGAGTCACCACGAAATTTCGGGTAAGCTTTCCATAATTGTATGGTGATTTCCTGGAACAAATCATTATGCGCATCGTAGTTATTGGTATATAATCTACAGACTTTATGCACAATGTTCTGGTGTTTCTCCAGCAGTTCTACAAAGCTATGTTCGAGTTCTTTATTCAATGTTTTTGGTTAGGTTACTATATAAGTAGTATAAATGTAATATATGTTACATAAATATTTACAATAATTTTTGGGCGTTCCCAACCTTCGCAAAAAGCTTCGGTTCGTCAGGCTTTCAAGGCTCGCTTTTTTTTAAGAAAATAAAAAAAGAGCTCAAACAAACCTTTCAATCCTTAACGCAGTACTAACTATAATTAATACTAGTTTTGCCATTCCTGCGAAAGCAGGAATCCATTTATAGTAATATTTTTCATGTGGATTCCTGCTTTCGCAGGAATGACAAGTAAGCCTACAATTATATAATTTCAACACTAAAAAAAGTAGCCATTAATAACCTAAAATCGTATCTTCGAATATTATATTTAATACTTATTTTTTATGAATATTCCAGAAAGCAAACTCCCACGAATAGTTATTGTTGGTGGTGGTTTTGCAGGTGTTAGCATGGTTAATTCTTTAGCCAATAAAAAGGTGCAAGTTGTATTAATCGACAAACAGAATTACCATACATTTCAACCCTTATTATATCAAGTCTCTTCCGCTGGATTAGAACCAGATTCTATTGCTTATCCATTAAGAAAAATTATTAAAAATCATAAAAACTCTTTCTTTCGTTTAGCAGAAGTAGAACATATTGATGCTAGCAAAAAAGAAATTAAAACAAACATTGGTAACCTTAATTACGATTACCTCATATTGGCAACAGGAACCAAAACTAACTATTTTGGAAACAAAGCAATAGAGACGTATAGCATGCCAATGAAAAAAGTGTCTCAAGCCTTAGACATTAGAAGTTTAATACTTCAAAATTTTGAAAGCGCAGCAGTTACTAATAATAGTAAAGAACGTGAAGCTTTATTAAACTTCGTTATTGTTGGTGGTGGACCAACAGGAGTAGAGCTTGCAGGAGCAATTGCCGAACTTAAAAACAACATTTTACCTAAAGATTATAGAGATTTAGATGCTAATACTATGCAAATTCATCTTTTAGAAGGTAACGATAGACTGTTGCCTCCAATGAGTGAAAATGCTTCAAGTAAAGCCCAATTATATTTAAAAGAACTTGGAGTAAAAGTCCATTGCAACACTTTTGTAAAAGATTATAATGGCAAAACCGTTACAACAAATTCTAATTTAACCTTAGCGTCCCAAACTTTAATTTGGGCTGCAGGAGTTACTGGCAATCTTGTACATGGTTTAAAAGCCGAAATACTTGAAGAGCGTTCTAACCGTTATAAAGTAAACTGTTACAACCAAGTTAATGGCCTCGATGCTGTGTTTGCTCTAGGCGATATTGCATTTATGGAAACCGAAGCGTTCCCAAAAGGACATCCACAAGTTGCACAACCTGCTATACAACAAGGTAAGTTGTTGGCTAAAAACTTGTTGAGGTTAATTGCTGGTAAACCAATGCAAGAATTCACTTATAAAGACAAAGGTTCGATGGCTACCATTGGTAGAAACAAGGCCGTTGTAGATTTAAAATTCTACAAATTTTCAGGCTTTTTTGCTTGGTTTGTATGGATGTTTATTCACTTAATGTCTCTTGTAGGTTTTCGTAATCGTGTGATTGTGTTTTTTAATTGGACTTACAATTATATTAATTTTGATAAAGCAGCACGATTAATTATCAGGCCTTTTAATAAGTCAGAATAAGAAAACTAGTCTCTTTGTCATTCCTGCGAATGCAGGAATCTATTTTACTTATAGAATACTTGTGGATTATTGCCTTCGCAGGAATGACAGAAAACCTAACAATCCATTAACCCAACAATCGCGCTTCAAAACAATCCATCAACAAAAAACCACACTTCAGTAATAACAAATTTTAAAACAGAAGCTTCCGTTGCATCTTTGAACCATCAATTTATACTGAATTTATTTCAGTATCAAAACCAATGCAACTTATGAAGTCTCTTATTAAAATACTAATTACATGTATCTGCTTTCAGCTTTCAGCTCAAAGCGTAATAAGCGGAACAATTACCGACTCTAAAAACAATCCAATAGAAGGCGCTAATGTTTTTCTAGATGGTACTTACGATGGCGCAACATCAAACACAGCAGGTTTTTTTAGTTTTAAAACCAACGAATCAGAAACGCAATCGCTAACTGTGTCTTATATTTCTTTCGAGACTTATGTATTGTCAAGCGACGTTTCTACTTTAAACAACTTAAAAATAGTATTACGAGACGATGTTAACGCGTTGGATACCGTTGTATTATCTGCAGGAACATTTTCGGCAGGCGACAATAGTAAAGTCTCTGCTTTAACCTCAATGGATGTGGTAACAACTGCAAGCGCATTAGGCGATTTTGTTGGTGCTTTGCAAACATTACCAGGTACAACAACGGTTGCCGAAGATGGAAGACTGTTTGTTCGTGGAGGAGAAGCAGAAGAAACACAAATATTTATAGATGGTATTCGTGTGTTTACACCATACACACCAACCACTAACAATGCACCAACTCGTGGACGTTATTCTCCATTTTTGTTCGATGGTATTACTTTTTCAACAGGTGGTTACAGCGCAGAATATGGTCAAGCATTATCAAGTGTGTTGCTATTAAGTACAATAGACGAGCCAGATCAAGAAAAAACAGATATTGGTATTTTAACGCTTGGTGCTAATTTAGGTAACACGCAAAAGTGGGAGAAAAGTTCGCTTAGTGTTAATGCTTCGTATATTAATTTAGCACCTTATTTAGCGGTTTTTAAAGATAGAAACGTTTGGAAAAAGCCATTTCAAACGGTTTCTGGTGAAGCTGTTTATAGATATAAAACCGACAACGGCATGCTGAAATTATATTCTGCTTTCGATAAAAGTAATTTTGAACTCACCCAAGAAGACATTAACAGTCCTGAAGGTTTAGATTTTAAACTCGATAATTCTAACCTTTATTTTAATGGATCGTACAGTGCGAAACTGGAGAACAAATGGAAGTTGCAATCTGGTTTTAGTTTCACGCATGCTAATAATAGTATTGCTATAGATGCTAATAATATTGATAATACCGAAAATTCAATCCATGCAAAACTAAAATTAAGAAAAAGTTTTAGTAACCGTTTTAAATTAAATTTTGGAGCAGAATATTTTGCAACCAATTTTAATGAAACCTTCCAAAACGATTTCGTACAACCAATAGATTACGGTTTTAATAACAATATCTCTGCAGCATTTACAGAAGCAGATTTTATTTTCTCTAAAAAATTAGCTTTAAAAGCAGGTTTACGTGCAGAATACAGCGCACTTTTTAAAGAAGCTACCATTTCACCAAGGTTGTCTTTAGCTTATAAAACAGGAGCAAAGAGCCAAGTGTCTTTAGCGTATGGCGATTTTTACCAAAACCCAAACAGTAGTATTTTAAAGTTTGAGCAAAACCTAAAAGCACAACAAACGCAGCATTATATTTTAAACTACCAATACAATAACGATGGCAGAATTTTTAGAGCAGAAGCGTATTATAAAAACTACGATAACCTAGTGAAATTTGATACTGAGTTTGCCAGTTTCGATACTAATTATAACAACACAGGAAACGGTTTTGCTAAAGGTTTAGATCTCTTTTATCGCGATAATAAAAGCTTAAAGAATATAGACTATTGGGTAAGCTACTCTTATTTAGATACAGAACGCGATTATAGAAACTACCCAACAGCAGCACAACCAAACTTTGCAAACAAACACAATGTATCTGTGGTTGGTAAATACTGGATAGAAAACTGGAAAAGCCAAATAGGTTTAAGCTACGCTTTTGCTTCTGGTAGAACCTATACAAACCCAAACGAAACAGGTTTTTTAAATAACAAAACTAAAAACTTTAATAGTTTAAGTCTTAATTGGGCTTACTTATTAAGCCCACAGAAAATTCTATATTTCTCTGTAAATAATGCACTAGGTTTTAAAAACGTAAACGGTTACCAATACGCAAACACTCCAGATGTAAATAATAATTTTAATAGACGTGCTTTACGTCCAGCCGCAGACCAATTCTTTTTTGTTGGTTTCTTTTGGACTATTAGTGAGAATGGGAGTGGGAATCAGTTGGATAATTTGTAGAGTTTTTTTGATTATTTATTAACTCATCCACACTCATCCACACTCATCCACACTCATCCACACTCATCCACACTCATCCAACTCGTCAGTTCGAGTGATGCGACGTTAGGAGCATTGTATCGAGAACCATTTATTAGTGCAGAGCTTTTCGATACAATTTGCTCATACTTCACAAATCACTCGAAGTGACGTTGTGTAAGTTTAACGTTTTATAAATATCGTTATTAAGCGTGCTAATAATCACACAGCGTAACACACATCACTGGAATGTCTAGTTTTGTTGGTACGCTTTTGAGTGAATAAATTAACTTATTAAAATGGGAAGAATAGTTTACGATCAAGAATTTAAAAAGACAATTGTA
>NZ_JALZVX010000094.1 GCF_023299985.1 Lacinutrix sp.
CTACGTAAATTTACGTAGTAAAGAGTAATTCTCTATATTTTGTTAGTGGCCAAAGCTCATCGTCTACCAATAATTCAAGTTTATCGCAAGGATATCTTATATCTTCTAATAATGGTTTTACAATATTACAATATGCCTCAGCTTTACGTTCTATAGATTTAATTTGGTTAGATTTCTTTCTAGCTCCTGTCATATCATTTACTAAATTATTAATAGATTCAATATATTTAGATATCTCTTCTATTAAATGTAATTGCGCTTGAGCTACTTTTTTAAACTCTTTTCCATAAATTTCTTTTAAACCTTTTACATTCTCAATTAATATATTCTGATACTTAACTGCAGTTGGCACAACATGGTTTCTAGCTAAATCACCTAGTACTCGGCCTTCTATTTGGATACGCATAATATAATCTTCGAGTTCAATTTCATAACGTGCTTCTACTTCTGTAGCGTTCATAACTCCCAAATCTTTATATAGAGACAATGCTTTTTTAGAGATTTTTACTTTTAATGCCTCTGGTGTTGTTTTATTATTACTTAATTTCCTCTTCTTTGCTTCCTTTTCCCATTCTTCACCATAACCATTACCTTCAAATAAAATCGCTTTACTTTTTTTAATATACTCTCTTAAAACATTAAAGACAGCCTCATCTTTTTTAAGATCCTTTTTAACAATCAATGCATCTACTTCAATTTTAAAATCTATTAATTGCTTTGCAACTATAGAATTCAACAATGTCATTGGGTTTGCACAATTAGCTTTAGAGCCTACTGCTCTAAATTCAAATTTATTTCCTGTAAAAGCAAAAGGTGATGTTCTATTTCTATCTGTATTATCTAAAAGTATTTCTGGAATTTTACCAACAACATTAAGTTTTAAATCTGTTTTTTCCTGTGGTGACAACTTTCCGTTAGTTACATTCTCTAATTCATTTAAAACATGTGTTAGTTGTTCTCCTATAAATACAGAAATAATTGCTGGAGGCGCTTCGTTTGCTCCTAATCTATGATCATTACTTGCAGAGGCTATTGCCGCACGAAGCAACTCTTCATTATCGTGCACAGCTTTTATTGTATTAATAAAGAAAGTTAAAAACTGAAGATTGCTCATTGGTGTTTTTCCGGGACTTAGCAAATTAACACCTGTATCTGTACTTAAACTCCAGTTATTATGTTTTCCAGAACCATTAATACCTTTAAATGGTTTCTCATGAAATAACACTTTAAAATTATGACGTTCTGCCACCTTATCCATAACATCCATTAATAATGCATTATGATCTACTGCTAAATTTGCCTCTTCATATATAGGAGCCAATTCAAATTGATTTGGCGCAACTTCGTTATGTCTTGTTTTAACAGGAATGCCTAATAACATACATTCAGTTTCCAGATCCCTCATGTAAGACATGGCACGATTTGGAATGGTTCCAAAATAATGATCGTCTAATTGTTGACCTTTTGCCGAATCATGTCCTAACAAAGTCCTTCCTGTTAATTGAATGTCAGGTCGAGAAGATACTAAAGCACTATCTATTAAAAAATACTCTTGTTCCCAACCTAAAGATGCATTTACTTTTTTAACATTTTTATCAAAATATTTACAAACTGCCACAGATGCACTATCTACAGCTTGCAGAGCCCTTAATAAAGGTGTTTTATAATCTAGTGCTTCTCCTGTATAAGCTACAAAAACAGTAGGTATGCATAATGTTGTACCATAGATAAACGCTGGAGATGTTGGATCCCAAGCCGTATATCCTCTAGCTTCGAAAGTATTCCTTATTCCTCCATTAGGAAAACTAGAAGCATCAGGCTCTTGTTGCACTAATTGAGTACCTCCAAACTTTTCAATTGCTTCATTATTTTCAATAGTTTCAAAAAAAGCATCGTGTTTTTCTGCTGTTGCTCCTGTTAGCGGTTGAAACCAATGTGTGTAATGCGTAACACCTTTAGAAAGTGCCCAGTCTTTCATTGCAGAAGCAATTTGGTCCGCAATAGCTCTATCTATTTTTGCTCCTTTTTCAATAGCATTAGTAAGACCTATAAAAGCATCGCTTGTTAAAGTTTGACGCATTTTTTTTGAATTGTAAACGTTTTGACCGAAAATTTCAGAACGCCGTTTTTCTTCCTTAATAACTACAGGTTTCCTATTTAACGTTTCTTTAATTGCAAAAAATCTTAGAGTTGACATATTTCTGACTGTTTTTTTACAAATATATCAAATCTAACACGTTTTACTATATAAAATACTTTATACCCATAAAAAATAAGGGTTGTTAATATCTATTTGATAAAAAACATAATTTTTACTCTGTTTTTAAATAGGTTAATTAAAAATCATTTTATATTTGCACCTATATTTATTAAAACTATTTGTAATTATTATGAGTAAATCTAAACTAGAGTACATTTGGCTGGATGGCTATAAGCCAACGCAAAACATGAGAAGTAAAACTAAAGTAGAAAATGACTTTAGCGGAAAATTAGAAGATTGCCCTATTTGGTCTTTTGATGGATCTTCTACAAAACAAGCCTCAGGTGGTGCATCAGACTGCTTACTAAAACCAGTTGCTATTTATCCAGATCCTGCAAGAAAGAATGGCTTTTTAGTTATGACTGAAGTTTTGAATGCTGATGGAACACCACACGAAACTAATGCTAGAGCAACTATTGAAGATGATGATAATGATTTTTGGTTTGGCTTTGAACAAGAGTATTTTATTATGGATACAGAAACACAATTACCATTAGGCTTCCCTATTGGTGGATATCCTGGACCACAAGGCATGTATTATTGCTCTGTAGGTGGGAAAAATACAAAAGGAAGAGATTTTGTTGAAGAACATGCAGACCTTTGTATTGCTGCAGGATTAAACTTTGAAGGTATTAACCAAGAAGTAGCATCAGGCCAATGGGAATATCAATTATTTGCTCAAGGTGCAAAAATAGCTGGTGACGAGATTTGGGTTTCTAGATATTTACTAGATCGCTTAACAGAACAATATGGTTACTATATTGAATACCACCCAAAACCAGTAAAAGGAGACTGGAATGGCTCTGGTATGCATGCTAATTTTTCTAATACAGTATTAAGAACTTGTGGTTCTCAAGAAACATACGAAAAAATCTGTGAAGCTTTTAGACCTGTTGTTAAAGAACATATGGCTGTTTACGGTGAATTTAATGATGAACGATTAACTGGTTTACATGAAACTGCTCACGTAGACGACTTCTCTTTTGGAATCTCAGATAGAGGCGCATCAATTAGAATCCCAATTATTACAGTAGAAAAAGGCTGGAAAGGCTGGCTAGAAGACAGACGTCCAGCGTCTAATGGTGATCCATATAAAATTGCAGGTCGTATTATTAAAACAGTGAAATCTGCAAATATTAGTTAAAACACAAATATTTTACTCATAAAAAAAGCGTTTGAAATTTTCAAACGCTTTTTTTATTTTAAGCAAAAAACTACTACTGTACACAATTATAATTGAAACCCTAAAGTTAGGGTAATATTAGAATTATTTGCATCTACACCTACAGCATCTGTTAATCCAGTACTAAACAATTGATTTTCTCTTGTTTGACTATAAGCATCATAAGTTAAATCTAAATTTGTATTACCAAAATTATAACCTAAACCTAAAGAGTAACCATTTAAGTCACCTATAGTTTTTCCGTTTTTATAAGGACTTTCCTCAAAACGATAACCACCTCTAAAACTAAATTGATTTACTTTATACTCACCACCTAATTTATAGGTTGAAGCTGCTGTTAAATTATTTGAGATAATGTCGTTTTGTGCTCTAAAAAAAGCATCAGATCTCGGCTTTAGCCTTGTATTACTAAAATCTCTTCTTGAATAATCGAAACTTATTAAACCTTGTTTTCCGAAAACATAAGCTAAACTACCTGTTATTTTAGAAGGTGATTGCAAATTGTAATCTGGAAACAGATTAATAACTTGAGGATCTACAATTTGTAGAATATTTTCTCCATTTTCAACTCTAACGGTTTCAATGTACTGAGACGTCTCCTCTGTAATTGTCATCCAAGTAGGAGAATCATAAGTAAAACCAATCCTAAATTCATTAGATAATTTATAAATAGTACCAAGTTGAAATGAGAATCCAGATCCATTAGTTAAAATATTGTTTTCAAAACCAACTTCATTCACAATAGAACCCGTGTTATCATTCTTTTCATACAAAAAAGTAGAACGTTCGTAGTTAAGAAAATGAGAATTTAAATTTAAACCTAAATATAAATCATCTCCATATTGCGCTCCTAAATTAAAAGCTATCTTTCCATTATATCCTGTTGCTGCATAAGTGTATTCTTGGTCAAAAACACCTGCTGCTATGTTAGATGCATAAATTGTATTATCATCGTCCTCACTAGCAGGTTCTAAAATAAAAGAATCAAAACCTAAATATGCCTGCTGATTTGCAGATCCAAAAGCACTTCCAATTCCAGCATAAGCGTCAGAAGTAGATTCACCAGGTAAAGCCGAAATCTCATCTAACCTTAAACCTTGAGCGTTGTTTAAAAAATATTGATCTATAGATCTAGTATTATCACCTCTTGACCTCCAATTATCATCATAATTTTTAGTATTATCAAAAGCAACACTAAAAGTAAGTTTTCTCCATCGGGAATCTTCATTTCTATTTTTAAACACAAAAACTCCTCCGCCTTGGTTTAAAGATAAATCTGAATCTGAAGAAGAATTTCGACCTCCAAAATAAGAGGTTTCGTTCTCCACATCACTAACATTTAAAGACACAGAAGCAAAACTATTTGTAAAAACAGCAGAACCTGCTGGATTAACACTAACAGCACTTAAATCTCCACCTAATGCTCCAAATGCTCCACTAAGCGCTCTGTATCTGGCAGAACCTATAACCTCTCCATTACTGTAACGCAAAGCATCGTTTATATCTTGAGCATTAATTGTAAACATACACATAACACCTATGAATAAAAATATTTCTTTTTTCATATTATTTTTTAATTCTATTTTCTTTTGAAAAACTAACCACTAACCTCTTCTCCTACTTCCAGATGAAGATCTAGATGATCCTGATGAACTCCTTGTAGAAGATCCTCTAGATCTACTTGGAGACGAAGTCCTTGTACTTGGAGTTGTTGATCTCGTTCTAGGAGTAGAACTTCTAACTCTTGGAGTGTTATTGCTCGATCTAGTTCTTGATGTATTAGATCTAGTTCTTGACGTAGAAGATGTTCTTGTACGAGTAGATGTAGAACTACTTCTTCTTGAAGCTTCAACTCTTCTACCTAAAGCAGAAGTCCTTCCATTAGTAACACCTCTTCTGTTATTATTGTAAGCTAAACCATTTTGCCCATAATAACCGCCATAACCGTAACCTAAACCTCCGTAGCCAAATCCGTTAAAACCATAACCAAATCCTCCATAACCAAATCCGTTAAAACCATAACCAAATCCTCCGTAACCAAATCCGCCAAAGCCATAACCAAATCCGCCATAACCATAGCCAAATCCGCCATAACCAAATCCTAAACCTCTATTCCATCCAAATCTATTCCATCCAAAACCTCTATTCCAAAAATTATTAAACCCAAAACCGTTATTGTAAACATTTACAACAACCTCATTACTATTTTCTCCCCAAGCACCATAACCAGTATTTATATTATCAACTTGAGCATTATCATTCGAGTATTCTCCTTCGTAAGAATCTACATCAACGAAGACCTCTTCGTTATTATCTACACCCAACTCCATAGACTTTTCCTTGAAGTAATTTTTATAATAAGTATTGTCGTTATTTTCTTGCACATCAGCCTGAACAACATCCTGCTGTATAACATCATCATAAACACCATCATTATTCTGCCCAACATATTGATAAGAGCCACAAGAGGTAAGACCAAAAGCAAATAAAACTACCGCAAATGCTGATAATTTATTTAGTAAGTTTTTTTTTAATTGCATAACTGTTTGTTTTTATTGTTGAACATAACAAAAATAGTTAGTTTTGTCGAACTATTTCTTTTTTTAACATAATCACAATATTTGTGCCAAAAGACTATATATGAGCAAAAAACTCACAACAAGAGCAGAAGATTATTCAAAATGGTACAACGAACTAGTTGTAAAGGCTGATTTAGCTGAAAATTCAGCAGTTAGAGGCTGCATGGTTATTAAACCATATGGCTATGCCATTTGGGAAAAAATGCAAGCAGAATTAGATAGAATGTTTAAAGAAACAGGACATCAAAACGCATATTTTCCACTTTTTGTACCTAAAAGTTTATTTGAAGCCGAAGAAAAAAACGCTGAAGGCTTTGCAAAAGAGTGCGCAGTAGTTACACATTATAGATTGCAAAACGATCCTGACAACCCAGGAAAGCTTCGCGTAGATCCTGAAGCAAAATTAGAAGAGGAACTCGTTGTTAGACCAACAAGTGAAGCTATAATATGGAGTACTTTTAAAGGATGGATTCAATCTTACAGAGATTTACCTTTATTAATTAACCAATGGGCAAATGTTGTACGTTGGGAAATGCGCACACGCTTATTTTTAAGAACTGCAGAATTCTTGTGGCAAGAAGGACATACAGCACACGAGACAAAAGCAGAAGCCATAACAGAAGCAGAAACAATGAATAATGTCTATGCAACTTTCGTTGAAAACTTCATGGCAATACCAGTTGTTCAAGGTTTAAAAACTGAAAGCGAGCGTTTTGCTGGAGCAGACGAAACATATTGTATAGAAGCATTAATGCAAGATGGAAAAGCACTACAAGCAGGAACATCTCACTTTTTAGGACAAAATTTCGCAAAAGCTTTTGATGTGAAGTTCACCAACAAAGAAGGAAAAAAAGATTATGTTTGGGCTACTTCCTGGGGAGTTTCAACACGATTAATGGGCGCATTAATTATGACACATAGTGACGACCAAGGCCTAGTACTACCTCCAAATTTAGCTCCAAACCAAGTTGTAATTGTTCCTATATACAAGACAGAGGAGCAACTAGAAGAAATTACAAATGTTGTTAATGGTATAATAAAAAACCTAAGAGCTAAACACATCACTGTAAAATACGACAACAGAACAACCTACCGTCCAGGAGCAAAATTTGCACAACACGAACTACAAGGTGTCCCTTTGCGTATAGCAATTGGATCAAGAGATCTAGAAAACGGCACAGTTGAATTAGCAAGAAGAGACACTTTAACAAAAGAAACCGTCTCTTTAGATTCTTTAACTGAAAAAATTGAAGGATTAATGACTGAAATTCAAGAATCTCTCTTCAACAAGGCGTTAAATCACAGAGACTCTCATACCACTGAAGCAGATAATTTTGATGACTTTAAAACTATTTTAAAAGAGAAAGGTGGCTTTATATCAGCGCATTGGGATGGCACTACAGAAACAGAAGATAAAATTAAAGAAATAACCAAAGCTACTATTAGATGTCTTCCTTTGGAAGGAGAGCTTAAAGATGGTATTTGTGTGTTTTCAGGAAAACCTTCAAAACGTAGAGTATTGTTTGCTAAAGCATACTAAGTAAACTTTTTTAAAAAAAAGTTTACTTAGTTATTGCAAGAGTAGAAAATAGTTGTATTTTTGCATCCGCAATGGAAACGTTGTAAAGTTATTTAAAAAGTTTTTGCAAAAATAAAAATATAATTTATATTTGCTCACTTGAAAATAAATGGCCCGTTCGTCTATCGGCTAGGACGCATGGTTTTCATCCATGTAAGAGGGGTTCGATTCCCCTACGGGCTACAATTTTTTAATAAAATAAAAAAGAAACAAATGGCAAATCATAAGTCAGCATTAAAAAGAATTAGAAGTAACGAATCTAAACGATTAAGAAATAAGTATCAGCACAAAACAACTCGTAATGCAATAAAAAAATTACGTGAGTTAACTGATAAAAAAGAAGCTGAAGCTTTATTGCCTTCAGTACATTCTATGTTAGATAGATTAGCTAAGAAAAACGTTATCCATGCTAATAAAGCTGCTAACTTAAAGTCTGGTTTAACTAAATTCGTTTCTGCGATATAGTTAGATTTATTCTACTACAAAAAGAAAAGCCTATCTAAAATTGATAGGCTTTTCTTTTTGATTATAAGTCGGTTTTATGTTAGCTTATTTCTAGAGTTAGATTCTAAATTATTTCTGCATTAATCCCAGCTTCTAAAATTTTAGAACATCTTGGTTTCAAATCTTTAAGCTCACCTGTTTTAACAGTGCATTTCCCTTTATAATGCACTAATATTGTACATTGCTCAGCTTGCTCTGGAGTATGATCACAGGCTTTAATAAGTGTTTCTATAACGTGATCAAAAGTGTTGACTTCGTCATTATAAACAACAATTTCGTTATTTGGTTTCTCTAAAGTATCAACACTGTGTTGCTCTTGTATTTTTTCTTTGGTACTCATTATGCGTTATTTTATACTAAAATATTAAATTTCGAAGTGTAATGCAACCCAATTATTACGATTTAACTTATTTTTTAATGTTAAACCGTTTTTGTTACATGCTTCTTCAATACTGTTAATATCTGTTTTATAAAAACCACTTAGAAAAAGTGATCCTTTTGGGTTAAGACAATTTGCGTATGTTTTAATATCGTTTAACAGAATATTACGGTTAATGTTGGCTATTATAGTATCGTAAGTTTTGTTTTCTATTAAGCTTGCATCGCCTTCGTAAACACTTATGTTTTTACAGTTGTTTCGTTCTGCGTTTTCTATACTATTAAGATAGCACCAATTGTCTATATCTATTGCATCTATTGGGTTAGCTCCTTTCATCTCAGCTAATATTGCTAAAACTGCTGTACCACAACCCATATCTAAAACAGATTTTCCTTTAAAATCGTTTGCTATAATATGCTGAATCATCATGTGTGTAGTTTCATGATGTCCAGTACCGAAACTCATTTTTGGTTCTATAATAATATCGTATTTAGTGTCTGGTTTTTCGTGAAATGGAGCACGAACAGAACAAAGATTATCTACAATTATAGGATTAAAATTTTTCTCCCACTCGCTATTCCAGTTTACTTGCTCTATCTCATCGAAAGTATAAGAAATCTTGAATTCGTTGCTTGTTAAAACATAAATGTTTTGTAAGATCTCTTTGTGCCATTCTTCTTTTTGAATGTAAGCTGTGACTCCTGTTTCGGTTTCTACAAAACTTTCGAAACCTGCGTAGCCAAGTTCTGCTATTAGAATTTCGGTAGCTGGTTGTAATGGTTCTACTTTAAAGTAATAACCTATGTAAATTGTATTAGACATTGAATAATAAATAGTTATAACAGGTATTCCTGCGTTAGCGGTTGTAATGGCATCCTTTTTTTGCTGCCATATATGGCAAAAAAAGATATAATGAAAAACGCGACCAAAGCAAGCCTTTTGCTTGTTTTGGTAACGCCCAAATTATTAATTTAAAATGCGTTTATAATAGCGTAAAAATCTTGAGATTTTAAGGCTGCTCCACCAATAAGTCCTCCATCTACGTCTGGTTTACCAAATATCTCTTTAGCGTTAGCAGGTTTTACACTTCCGCCATAAAGTATAGTCATATCGTCTGCTACTTGGTTACCGTATTTTGTGTTTAATGTTTGCCTAATAAATTGATGCATGTCTTGTGCTTGCTTTGGACTTGCTGTTTCGCCAGTGCCAATTGCCCAAACTGGCTCGTAGGCTAAAACGATGTGTTTAAAAGCTGCAGCTTCTAAATGAAATAAGGCATTTTTTATTTGACTACCAACAATTTTTTCTTGGTTTCCTGCTTTTCTATCTGTTAATTCTTCGCCAAAACAAAAGATTATTCTCATGTTGTTTTTTAAGGCTGCATCTACTTTTTTTGCAAGTAACTCGTCTGTTTCATTAAAGTAAGCACGACGTTCGCTATGTCCTAGAATAACAGTTTTAACACCTACGCTTTTTAACATTGAAGCGCTAATTTCACCAGTGTAAGCACCGCTTTCTGCATAGTGCATGTTTTGAGCTATAACCTCTATATTAGAGTTTTTTGTTGCATTAAAAGCTTGAAAAAGGCTAACAGTCGTTGGAGCAATCATTACTTCTGCATTAGATGTTTGTTCTTGTTTTAATAAATCTAGGATTAACGCTTCCGTGGCTGGTAAATCGTTATTCATTTTCCAGTTTCCTGCTACTATATTTTTTCTCATTCCTATTCTAACCTTCCCAATGAGAAGGAATTTTTTAATGATTAATTTATATTTCTAATGCTGATTGTATTTTCTTATCGTCTGCTTTTATAGCTCTAAATACTGCTATATTTCCTATTTTATCTACTACTAAGTATCGTGGAATCCAATCTAAATTTAGAAAGGTTGCAAAATCGCCTTTCCATCCAGATTTCATATAATAATGTTCTGCTTCTTGATTGTGTTTTTTAACACCTCTTTTCCAGGCACTTTCGCTTTTATCTAGCGACAGGAAAACAAATACAGTTTCTTTATTATTGGCTTGAAGTGTTTTTACCTTTGGCATGCCTATAATACAATCTCTACACCAGGAAGCCCAAACATCTATTACAATTTGTTTGCCTTTGTATGTTTCTAATATTTTTGAGAATGCTATGTCATTACCTTCTGTATCAAGAAAAACATCTGCCAATGCTTTCTCTGAAAACACTTTAGGCTCTACCTTATATTTCTCTTGACCTTTGCATGATACAAACGACATAAGCAGTGCTAAGATGATAATAGTTTTTTTCATTATGTGTTTTAATTTTTTGAGAGTCCCATCTGTATGAGAATAACTTTATTCTAAAGTTACTTTTGGGTCTAACCAAGCGTAAATAATATCTACAAAAATATTGATAATTATAAAGAGTAATGCAATAATTAACACAGAACCCATAATTACTGGTAAATCTAATGTGTTTAATGCGTTTACTATTTCTTTTCCAAGTCCGTTCCAACCAAAAATATATTCTACAAAAACAGCTCCAGCAAGCATAGACGCAAACCAACCAGAAATTGCTGTAACTACAGGATTTAATGCGTTTTTTATAGCGTGTTTTTTTATAATTTGAAATTCACTTAGCCCTTTTGCTCGTGCTGTGCGAATGTAGTCTTGGTTAAAGACTTCTAATAATGAGTTTCGCATGAGTTGGATAACAACTGCTAGTGGTCTAATGCCTAAAACAAGTGCAGGAAGGATTAAGTTTTTTAATTTAATATTTACTTTTTCACCAAAGTCGTCTAGTTCGTAAAGACTACCTGTCATTTCTAGATTGGTATATTTATGAAGCACAAAGCCAAAGAACCAAGCAAATAGAATGGCACTAAAAAACGAAGGTACACTCATACCAATGGTGCTTAATATTTGTATTGCTTTATCTAAAAAAGTATCTTTTTTTAATGCTGAAATTACACCTAAACTAATGCCTAAAAGTAAGGCTATACCAATGGCTGAGATTGCTAAAACGAAAGTATTAGGCAAGGTTTCTGACAATACTGTACTTACTTTTTTGCCTTGCTTGGTAAACGACTCTCTTAAATAAGGTAGCTTTAAAACAGTTGTTGTATTACCAATAGTAAATAGTTTTGCTTCTGAATATTTGTTTTCCCTTAAAAAGGTATAATCATCTTCTATAGTAGAGTGAAACGAAATAGGAGAGAGGTCGTTTAAATAATAGAGGTATTGTGTACCTATCGATTTATCGAAGCCGTATTTTTTTTTAACGATGGCTAATTGCTCGCTATCTTCATTTTGTCCCAGCATCATTTGTGCTGGATCTCCTGGAAGTACATTAAATAAAAAAAATATGACAGTGACTACTCCAAATAAAGTGAGTAGTGCGTATAATGTTTTATTTAGGAAGTAGTTTAGCAGAATTATTATTTGTTTTTTAATAAATTAATCATCCAATAATTTACTTTTTCTATTTTTTTTATTTCATCTAAAGAGTAATCTTTAAATATGAAATTATCACCATACATGCCTTTGCCGCTTTCCTCAACAGTATTATTATAGCCTGCTTCTTTTCTTATTTTGTTTACATTCTCAATATCTTCAATTGGCCAAATAATATCGGTTGCATTTTCTTTTCCGTAGTTTAATACAAAACCTTGAGTTCCATAAATCTGTTTTTTTCCTTGTTCCATTAAATATCTATCTTCCATCATAGCAACATTCGTAAAAGGTAATTCTCCTTTTTTTCCTGCCTCTTTCATTTTTGGTAAGTATTTAGGGATTTCCCAAGAATGTTGAATTACATACCATGCAGTTAGATTTGTAGGCTTTCCTACTAATGATTTTCCAGGATAACCATGTTTGTCAAAAATAGCTTTAACAAAAACTAAGTTTGTACTATCTATCTTATTTTGAAATTTAAAATTCTCATTATTTAAGCCGGTTTTTCTATATTTTTGATCTAAGACCATAATACTATCTAATTGCTTTTTTAGAGTAAAATCTAAATTTGGTGTGGCATTTTCCAAAGCTGGTAACTCCAAATCTTCAGCATCATTAAAATGTTCCTTTTGTATTACTGTTCCTTTTTCAAGTTTTAAAATTCCAGGATTAGAACGTATTACTGTTTTTAGTGCTTTTTCATCACATAAATAGAAGTCAAAATTTAAGTTGTACGTTTCTTTTATATACTGCTTAGTTTCAGTTCCTGATGCAGACAAGCCAATTACTGTGTAACCGTTTTCTATCGCTTTATCTGTAACTTTCTTCATCTTTTTTAAGCCTTCTTCGTTAGCTTTTTCAAGACTGTAAGACACTACCAT
>NZ_JALZVX010000095.1 GCF_023299985.1 Lacinutrix sp.
ATCGAACCAGGGACACAAGGATTTTCAGTCCTTTGCTCTACCAACTGAGCTAAGGCACCAATTGCATAAAAATGCGAGTGCAAATATAGTTTCAATTTTGATACTTGCAAAAGAAAAATTGTAAAATTTCAATTCTTTTTAATATTATTTTTTTTAAATTCCAAAAAGTGTAATTCAGTCACCATAATATCAATAGATTAGAATAGAAAAACCAACTTCAATTTTGTAAGTTTGTTTTTCAATTTAATTTATGAATTTAATTATAGATATTGGTAATACGTATACTAAACTTGCGGTTTTTAAAAACAATAAGTTACTAGATAAGGTGCGTGTAGAAACTATAAAGTGCGAAATAGAAATAAAAAAGCTTCACAAAAGCCACAAGCATATTAAATCTGTTATTGTTTCTTTGGTAGGGAAACTTGATAATAAAATCTTTAATTTTCTTGAAGAAGAATTTAAACTTCATATTTTAACACACCACTCAAAACTACCTTTTAAAAATTTATACAGTACCCCAAAAACGTTAGGTATAGATCGTATTGCGTTGGTTTGTGCATCAGTAGCTCAATTTCCAGATAATAATGTGCTAATTATTGATGCTGGAACTTGTATTACATTCGACTTTGTAAACACTAAAAACCAGTATTTAGGTGGTGCTATTTCACCAGGAGTTAGAATGCGATATAAAGCTTTACATAATCAAACGGCAAATTTACCGTTGTTAGAGACAGAGGTTCCTGAAATTTTTATTGGAGACGCAACAGCAAATTCTATGCATTCTGGAGTTGTAAATGGTGTTTTGAACGAAATTGATGGTTGTATAGCACAGTATAAAGAAAAATATCAAGATTTAACAGTAATTTTAACAGGAGGAGATGCTAAAATGTTGTCTAAACAATTAAAAAGTAGCATATTTGCGAATTCAAATTTCCTTTTAGAAGGGTTGAATTTTATTTTAATATATAACGAACACTAATGATAAAAAAGCTCGTATTAGTTTTTATTGCATTGTTTGCAATTCAAAGTTACGCTCAAGAAACTACATCTTCTCCATATTCTTTTTATGGTATTGGAACTTTAAAATTTAAAGGTTCTGTAGAGAATGTAAGTATGGGTGGATTGAGTATTTATAAAGATAGTATTCATGTAAATTTTAGAAATCCTGCTACTTATGGAGGTGATAATTTAAAGTCTTTTAATAATGAAAGTCGTCCTGTTAAATTTGCAGTATCTGCAAGTAGTACCTTAACAAATTTAGAAACAAGTACTAGTGAAGATCGCGTGTCTTCTACAAGTTTCGATTATTTAGCATTGTCAATACCGCTTGGAAAACTTGGTTTTGGTTTTGGTTTGTTACCATACACAGCAGTTGGTTACAGGTTAGAGACCAATAATAACGAAGGGAATCTAGATTCTCGTTTTAATGGAGAAGGTGGTGTAAATAAAGCATTTCTTTCGTTTGGTTACCAACTTACAGAAGGTCTAAGTGTAGGAATAGATGCTAATTATAATTTTGGAAATATTCAAAATAACACGGTTCAGTTTAGATATAATGATGAGAATGAGCCTTTGGCAACGCAATCTCAAGAAACAAATAGATCAGACTTAAGTGGTGTAAGTTTTAATATCGGGCTGCATTACCAGCGCATGATTACAAATAAGTTAGAATTACAATCTTCATTTACTTATGCGCCTTCAAGCGATATTACGTCTAATAACGAGCGTTCTTTTTCTAATATTACTTTTAATGCTTCAGGAACAGAAGTTCCAATAAACACAATTGAAGCAGATTTAGCTGCAAGTGGATTAGATAAAACAGATTTAAATTTACCTTCTAGATTATCTTTTGGAGCAGGACTTGGGCAACCTAGAAAATGGTTTGTTGGAGTAGAAACGACAACACAAAATACAAGCGAATTTTCTAATATATTATTTGAAAACGTTGGAGCTACTTTTGAAGACGCCTCTACATATTCTTTTGGTGGATTTTATATTCCAAAATACAATTCGTTTTCAAGCTACTGGAAACGTGTAGTTTATAGAGGTGGAATACGCTTTGAAAACACCGGCTTAGTGGTAGAAAATCAATCTATAGACGAGTTTGGCATATCTTTTGGAGTAGGTTTACCAGTTGGAACAAATAGAAATCCATTCTCGAATACTAATATAGGTATTGAAATAGGACAAAGAGGCACAACAAATGCTAATTTAATCCAAGAGAACTTTTTTAAGTTTAATATAAGTTTATCGTTAAACGATAGATGGTTCCAAAAAAGAAAATTTGACTAATAAGACAAACACTAACATTATGAAAACTAACATTACATTATTAATAGCATTTTTACTCTTAGGACTCAATACAAGTTTTGCACAAACAAGTAATGAAGACTGTACAATAAACATGTCTTTGTTTGCAGAAACTGTTAAAGGAAAGAAATTTATGGAAGCACTTCCATATTATGAAAAAGCAATAAAAGACTGTCCAAAATTTAATCCTTCTGGTATTTATAAATACGGTGAAGATATGTTTAAAGGGTTGTTAAAAGCTGCTACAACAGATGCTGAAAAAGTAGAGCACATAAATAATTTAAGTACTTTGTGGGATTCAAGAATAGTAAATTATGCTAGTAAATCTCCAAAAGGAAAATTTGAATCAAAGAAAGCAGAATTAAGGTATGATAATAGAGTATTATTAGGTTTAAGCGATGAACAATTGTTTAATGAGTTTGATGCGATATACAAGTCTGATTTAGAAAATTTTAAAAGTCCAAAAGGTTTATACGTTTACTTTAAAATGATGGTAAGCCTTTACGATAAAGGACAAAAAACACCTCAAGAGTTATTTAATAAATATGATGATGTTGTAGATAAGATTGAAACTGAAGTTGGAAAAAACTCGGTTAAATTAAATGAATATATTGCTAAAGGCGATAACTTATCTAGCAAAGACGAGAAGTATAAAAAATTCTTCACACAAACATTAGCAGCTTTCGATAAGATTTCTGGAAGTCTAGAAACAGAATTAGGAGAAAGAGCAAACTGTTCAGTATTAATACCAATTTATCAAAGAGATTACGAAGCAAATAAAAACGATGGTGTTTGGTTACAAAGAGCAATGAATAAATTATATGCTAAAGGTTGTAAAACAGACCCAATGTTTGTAAAAGTTGTTAAGCAAAAGTACTCTTTAGCTCCAAATGCAGATACTGCACGTTACCTTTATGGTATAACAGGAGAGCAAAAGTATATGGACGAAATTTTTAGACTAGAAACAGATCCATTAAAATTAGCAAAGCTTAATTACAACTTAGCTTTAGAATTTAAAAGTAAAGGTAATTATGGTAAAGCAAGAACTTACTTCTACAAAGCTGTAGATTTAAATCCAGCAGATACTAAGCCTTACTTACAAGTTGCATCTATGTATGGAGCAAGTGTAAAAAGTTGTGG
>NZ_JALZVX010000096.1 GCF_023299985.1 Lacinutrix sp.
GAAATATTACGTTAAACGTTTTTTAATAGAAAACGAAAGTAAAGAAGAATTATTTATTACAGAACATGAAAAATCGCAATTAGAAATTGTATCTACAGATTGGAAGCCAATGGCAGAAATTATATTTGTTAAAGAAAGAGGTAAAGATAGGCGTGATAGTGAAACAATAAATATTGAAGAATTTATTTCGCTAAAAGGCTTATCTGCTTTAGGAAATCAGTTAACAAAACATAAAGTAAACCAGGTTAATTTATTAGAGTCTTTACCACATGAAGAGCCTGAGGAACTTCCTGCAGAAGAGATTGAAGTAAATGATGAGGTTATATTAGAAAACACTTTGCCTATAGATGTTCCTGTTGTTGCAATAGAAAAACCAATAAAGGAATTTAAAAGCAACGAAGACAAAGCTAAAAAAGCATTAGAAAGAGCAATAAAAAAGAAGAAAGAAGACCAAGAAGGTGAAGACCAGACGTCTTTGTTTTAAATAGAATTAACTTAATATTCTGATAGTTTAGTTTTATGATAATTATTTTTAAATAATTATCATAAAACCAAAATTTGAGACTTCTTAAAAACATACTCTTATTTCAAAAGAAAATAGTCTTTACCTCTTATATCATTTCTATTCCTATAGCCATTTTGTTTAAGAATATTAATGTTGTTGGTGTTTCGGTTATGTTTGTTATGCTAATGTTACATTTCTTTATTTATGAATTAAAAAATCAAGACGAATATTTTTACTATTATAACTTAGGTATTACTAAGTTACAATTGTGGTTCTCAACCTTATTTATAGGCTTTATTAATGTTATAATATTTACATTTTTATGAGGAGCCTTTTTGTTGATAGTATCACTAAGTCTTACAACAATAGAGTAATTTTGTCTGATATCTTTTTATCTTGCGAAATAGGTGAAATAAAAGGACTCATTGGTAGAAATGGTTGCGGGAAATCTACTTTATTAAAAATTATTTTTGGTGTTGAAAAAGCTGAAAACAAGTTTGTAAGAGTTCATGGTAAATTAATTAATAACACATTAGACTGTAAAGGATTAATAAATTACTTGCCACAAAAACATTTTTTGCCTAATGGTATTAAAATTTCTAAAATTATTAATCTATTTCTGGAAAAACGTTATAGAGAAAAATTACTCTCAAACCAATTTGTAAAGCCTTTATTAAATAGGACAAGTCAGGAGCTTTCTGGAGGAGAAAGAAGGATAGTGGAGATTCTATTATTAATTCATTCTAATTCAAAATTTATTTTGTTGGATGAGCCTTTTAATGGCGTGAGTCCAATTCTTAAAGAGTATATAGCAGAATGTATTTTAGAAGTCAGTAAAAATAAAGGTGTTATTATTACAGATCATGATTATGAAAATGTACTAAAAATAGCAGATACTATTACTTTTTTAAAAGATGGTTATTTAAGAGAGATAAAAGAGCGAAGCGAATTAATAGAGCTAGGTTATTTTGTAAAAGTAGATTAGTATAGTTTTGTATTAAGGTGTTTATTCTTCAAGTTTAAAACTATCAAACAAAACAGAATATTCTTGACTTGGTAGTTGGTCTCCAATAAAGTTTAAATTCTCTAAACTACAATAGACACTAAATACTGTTTCTGTACTATAATCTAATACTTGTGTTTGTAAAAGAGCGCCATCAACATACCATTTTACGGTATAGTTGCTATCTGTTTCCTCTTGAAGTAGTTCTATAGAAAAAGTATGCCATTGGTTATGTTTAATTAAAAAAGGAGTAGAGATAAACGGAAAGTTTTGAGAAGTACAATACACAACCAAATCGTCTTCTTCAGCATTTAATGTATTTCTAACTTCGGTCTTGCCAGAGCCAATTTCAAAATCTAGTTCATGGTCATCATCAGAATATAAAAAGGCACCAATACTGTTTCGGTCTCCAATAGTTCTTTCGCTTGTGTAAATTCTCCAAGTGTAACGTCCTAAACCAAAATCTTCTTTTTTAGTTTTAATTTTTACACGATCTACTTCGTTTGCTCTTGTGGTAATTTTAAAATTACCATTATTAATAGCATAATTCATTGGGCTTTCATTCTGTGAAGTATCTTCCCAAAATTCATCTATATGAATTTGATTATTAAAATTTTCTGTAAAAATAGTATGATCTATAATAGTTATTGAAGCGTTGTCTTCAGATTCCAAACAACTAATTAGTGTAACCAGTATTAAAAAGCAGCATGTGTATTTCATCTGTTCTATTAATTAGTAATTTTAAATTTTTCAACACGATAAGCAACACCTTTTTCAACACGTTTCTTCTTATTAGCATCAGGAGAAGCATCTTGGTATTGAAATGTATAAGACTCTTTGGTTGTAGAAATTATTTTAAAATGGACAGCGCGTTGTTCAGCCATGTTTTTAGGGTTTATTTTTTTCTGTATAAACTCACAATCATTAATCCATCTAATAGAAGCAGAATCTATTTTACCTTCAAATAAATCAATATTCAAATTCTCAGTCCTTAAAAATTTAGCCGTTTTTTCTTTACCGTTATCATTAAATGTAAATTCAAAATAACCGGTTTTATAATCATTACAATTACGCTCGATATTTTGACAACTAGAAAGTATAAATAAAAGTAGAATAGTAATAATAAATCTCATAAAACTGATTTTATACAAACTTACTAAATGGTGATTTTAAAAATGGTTTTTTAAGAAAAAAAGTGTAATCCTGAGAATCGCGAATTTGTTTTTTTATGAAGTACATTCCTTAATTCTCAAAATTTGAAAAACTACCATCTTTATAAAAAATGATAATGCGATCAATTTCTTTTTTAGAATTTGAAGAAATTAATTTTGAAGGCATTTCTAAAATTTCGTTTTGTGGTTTTTCAGTTTCAGACTTTGAAAATAAATCTTCATTTTGAGATTTTGGTTTTGGTTCAATTTTTTGCTCTTCAATTTTAGTTGAAGGAAAATTTCCTTTTCCATTCATTAACCAATACAATTCTACTTCATGAAAAGAGGCAAGTACTTTTAATACAAATTCTAAACTTGGTTTATTTCTGCCAGAAAGTATGTGCGAAATACTAGAGCGCTGCACACCTATTTTTTCGGCAAAAGAAGAAGCGCTTTCACCATAATAATCAATGACTTTTTTTAGTCTTTTAGTAAATTCTTCGTTGTTTATCATTCTAATACAAATGTAAACAATCAAAATCAAATACCATGTTTACAAATGTGTATTTAACAAAAAATATAATAACAATTGTAAAGTATATTAACTATTATAATTAAATCAAAACTTTATATATACACATTTAAATTACTGAAAAACAAATAATTAAATTATTAATTATATAATTAAGTTGCTTATTGTTTAAACTGCAGTATTAATAGAGTTATTAGATAACTTGTTGGTTACACTTGTAAATTACATTTGTAACAATCGATGTTTACAATTGTAAAATAGATAATGTTTACATTTGTAACACAAACAAAACCTATATGCCAGATAATGCTTTGAAATCTATTTTTAAAACACATAAAGAAACTGCCCTTTTTGGACGATATATTAACACAGAACATATTACTCCTCTACTAAAAAAACATGCCAATAGTTTTAAAATTAAAGTTATTGGGCAATCTGTTTTAGAAGAAAATATTTATTCTATTACTGTAGGTTCTGGTAACAAAAAGATTTTAATGTGGTCTCAAATGCATGGTAACGAATCGACGACTACTAAGTCTATTTTCGATTTATTAAACTTTTTTACTAACGATTCTAGTTCAAATTCAATATTAAAAGCTTGTACAATTGTTATAATTCCTATTTTAAATCCAGATGGCGCTAAAGCTTACACTAGAGTAAATGCTAATGCTGTGGACTTAAATAGAGATGCGCAAAACCTTTCTCAACCAGAAAGTGTAGTGCTTAGTACGGTTTTTAATAACTTTAAACCTCATTATTGTTTTAATCTGCATGGTCAACGCACCATATTTAGTGCTGGTAATACTAATAACTCTGCTAGTTTGTCCTTTTTGTCTCCTGCTCAAGATGTTGACTGTACAATTACAGACAATAGAAAGGTTGCTATGTCTGTTATAGTTAAAATAAATAGAATGTTACAGAAAACTTTGCCAAACCAAGTAGGTACCTACGATGATGCCTTTAATATTAACTGCGTTGGTGATACTTTTCAGAGTTTAAATGCGCCTACTATTTTATTTGAAGCTGGACATATTGCTAATGATTATGATAGAGAGATAGTAAGAGGTTACGTTTTTCAATCTTATATAGTTGCACTAAAAACGATTGTTGACAACGCTATTGACTTAGAAGATTATAAAGAATATTTAATGATACCTCAGAACAAAAAACTGTTTTTTGATGTTATTATTAAAAATGCACGTTTTAAAAGTGAGACATTAGACATCGCAATTCAGTATCAAGAAAAATTAATTGATAAAAAAATACATTTTATTCCTAAAATTGAAAAGATGGAGAATCTTGATACTTTTTTCTCACACAACTATTTGAATGCTAATGATAACGAAGTGTTTGGCAAACAAAAGAATTTAATAGATTTTAATTACGCAAACGATTTCGTGATAATTGATAATGCTAAATTTTCATTAAAATTTCACTAATCTGTATTTTTGGTGTGGAAAATTCAATAAAAATGTATTATTTTTGATTTATATTTAAGGAAATAAACAAAAATGGCAAAATTTAAACTAGACGAAGTCGACCACCAAATTTTAGATATGTTGATCGATAATACAAGAGTTCCTTTTACAGATATCGCTAAAAAATTATTAATTTCTGCAGGAACAGTTCATGTTAGAGTAAAGAAAATGGAAGATGCAGGAATTATAAAAGGATCATCGCTTACATTAGACTATAAAAAATTAGGCTATTCATTTATTGCTTATGTAGGTGTCTTTCTTACTAACACATCGCAAACACATTTTGTTTTAGCGCGCATTAACGATATTCCTTTTGTAACTGTAGCACACGTTACTACTGGAAAATTTAATGTTTTTTGTAAAATTAGAGCAAAAAATACTGAACATGCAAAAGATATTATTTTTATGCTAGATGCTATTGAAGGTGTTTATAGAACAGAAACAATGATTTCTTTAGAAGAAAGTCTAAACGATAAAAAACGTTTAATGCACGATATTTTTAGTTCTATATAGCGCATTTTAATACTGTTAAATTGAAGTCTTTTAGTTATCTTGCTAAAGGATTTTTTTTTATCTAAAATTTAGAATTATGAAAGTTAAAGATTTAAGTAAAGATGAGTATTTACCGTATTTTCAACCTTATATTAACAAGATTGGTGATTTAGTACTTTTAGATGGTTTAGTAGATGGATTAGAAGAAACAATTAGCTTTTTAGAGTCTTTACCTTCAGGAAAACTTGAATATCGATATGAAGATAATAAATGGACCATTAAAGAAATTGTAAACCACTTAATAGACTCTGAACGTATTTTTGCCTACAGAGCATTGCGTTTTGCAAGAAAAGATAAAACACCTGTTGCTGGTTTTGAGCAAGATGGTTACGTTGAGCAGAGTCTTGCAAATGAAAGGTCTATGGTAGATTTGTTACAAGAATACACTTTATTAAGGAAAGCTACAATAATACTTTACAAAACGTTTGGTAGTGATAGCGAAATTTTAAAAAGAAAAGGTATTGCAGGAGGAGGAGAGGTTTCTGTTCGTGCTTTAGGTTTTTTAATAGCAGGTCACGAAAAACACCATTGCGATATTATTAGAGAGCGTTATTTGTAATATTAAGTTCTTGAATTTTGGCTAAATCATCACTTTTTACTTAATAAGCCAGAACCTAATATTTAGTTTTAAACTAATATCTAATTACGCTTTATAAAACGCAAACGCTTCTAATATAACTTCGTTATCTACAATACAATCTGTTTTTGGCTTGCCAATGGCTTCTAAAAGCACAAAATTAATATTACCATTCTCGTTTTTCTTATCGTATTTTAATAGCTCGATAATTGGTGAGTGGTCTGCTTCAGTAATTTCCACATGACCATAAATAGCTTTAATTATACTTTTTATGCTATTATTTTTTTCTTCGGAAAAATCACAGTATTTAACAGAAAGAAAATTTGCTAAAATAATACCAATAGCAATAGCTTCGCCATGTAATAAACGCTTTTTAGTCTCACTTTCCATAAAGTAAGATTCTATTGCATGGCCTAAAGTATGCCCATAATTTAAAGTCTTGCGTAAAGCTTGTTCTTTTGGGTCTTGCTCAACAATAGACTTTTTTATTATGATGGATTCATAGATTAACGCATCTAAATCATCTAGTGTAGATTGCGATAAGTCTTGAACTTTGTTCCAATATTTTTCATCGTAAATTAAACCATGTTTAAGCATTTCGGCTAGCCCAGAACGCATCTCTAATTGTGGTAATGTTTCTAAAAAAGAAGTATCAACAACAATAAGCTCTGGTGTGTTTATTACGCCTATTTGGTTTTTTAACGTCCCTAAATCTATACCTGTTTTTCCACCAATAGAGGCGTCAACCATTGCTAATAGAGATGTGGGAATATTAATAAAATCTATACCGCGTTTAAAGGTAGAAGCTACAAAACCACCTAAATCTGTAACAACACCACCTCCAATATTAATAATAAGACTTTTTCTATCTGCACCATATTCAGATAAGGCTTCCCAAAGACCCAAACAAATATCTAAGTTTTTAGATTCTTCTCCAGGATCAATTTCTAGAATATCGTAAGCAATGTCACTACTAATATTTGCTAATAAAAAAGGAACACAATCAATATTTGTATTGGTATCGCATAAAATAAAAACCTTAGAATAATTTAATGCTTTTAAATGCTCATTTAGAGCTTTGTAGCCTTCGTTATTAAAATGGATAGTATAATCTTGTGTTGTAATAGAAGTCATTAGATAGTGTGTTGTTAAGTTGTAAAAATAAGACCTTTTTTAAGAACTTAATTAAAATATTAGTATTTACTAAATTAGTTTTAATACAACAAAAATAGTTTAAATGCGTGCCAAGAAATATAAATTAGTTGATTTATATTTGTATAAATAATTTTCCTAGAATGACATCAAAAAACATTTTCGATAATACCGAAGTCGCTTTCGCTTTAAAAAGTGATTCTCAATTAGAGCGTGCTTATTTTTTATTCAAAATGATAGCAAACGAACCATTGGTTCGTATTGGTACTGCTGCAACTAGGTTTGCTTTAAATGCAAATTTACCTGTAGAAGGTTTAATAAGAGCTACTGTTTTTGATCATTTTTGTGGAGGCGTAAACGAGGAAGATTGCTTGCCAGCTATAGACAGAATGTTTACAGCAGGTGTGTGTTCTGTTTTAGATTATTCGGTAGAAGGCAAAGCATCAGAAAATCAATTTGATGATGCCACAACGCGTTTAGCAAAAATTATTGAGTTTTCAGATAAAAAAGAAGCGATGCCAATTGTTGTTTTTAAACCAACTGGTTTAGGGCGTTTTGCTTTATTTCAAAAAAAAGGAGAAGGTAAAGCGTTTACAGATTTAGAAACTGAAGAGTGGAATAGAATAGAAGGTCGTTTTAATACGCTTTGTAAACTAGCAAAATCTAAGGATGTAGAAGTGTTAATTGATGGAGAAGAAAGCTGGATGCAAGATGCAGCAGACGAATTAATAGAAAAAATGATGGCTATCTATAATAAAGATGTGCCTATTGTTTATAACACTTTACAGACCTATCGTTGGGACAGGCTAGATTTTTTAAAAGCGTCGCATAAGCGTGCTAAAGCTAAAGGCTATAAGTTAGGCTTTAAGATTGTTCGTGGTGCTTACATGGAAAAAGAACGGGAAAGAGCTCAAGAAAAAGGATGCGATTCTCCAATTTGTGCAGACAAGAAAGCAACGGACGATAATTTTAATAACTGCCAACGTTATATTTTAGAAAACCTTGAGGATATTTCTATATTTATTGGCACACACAATGAAGAAAGTAGTTATTTGGCTTTAGAGCAAATGGCACAATTAAATATTAGTAAAGAAGATAATCGTGTGTGGTTTGGGCAATTATATGGTATGAGCGATCATATTAGCTTTAACCTTGCTAAAAGTGGTTACAATGTTGCAAAATACTTGCCTTTTGGACCAGTAAAAGATGTTATGCCTTACCTAATTAGGCGTGCCGAAGAAAACACATCTGTAGCAGGACAAACCAGTCGAGAGTTATCGCTATTAAAAAAGGAACGTAAACGCAGAAAAAATTAATCTATAATTTCTATAGCATTTATGGTTGCAATAGTTTCGCAGTTTTCTACATAAATACTAGTATCTAGGCCATTAATCTCTGCTTCAACAAAATAAACACTACAAGGTTTTTTTCTACTATCGCTTTTAGAAAAATCAATATCACCTTTAAATAAAATGTAGTTTATATTAGTGGTATCAATACTTTTTGAGGTCATAAATAGTTTAGCTTCATCAGAATATACTAAGGTTTTACTTCTAATATTCTTTAATGTTCTTGCGTCTGGACCATAATCGCAAGACGCTTTTTTTCCATTTAAAAAAAAGGCTAAAATAACTAAGCCAATAGAAAAACCTCCAAAATAATAACCAAAACGTTTAAGTAAACTCATGAGCATTCTTTTTCGTCATTCTGAACTTGTTTCAGAATCACATAATTTTGAACAAATTTCGATAATATAACCGATTTATAATAGTAAATCATCAATTATATAGTCGTGATATTCAAGTTTTAAAACAGAGAGTTTAAATTTTGTGTTGGTGAATTTGTGACTAAACTTTAAAAAATAAGTAAATTTATATCATTATAACTCATATCAAACCATTCGCCAACTGCACGATTGGTTAAAATACCATGGTAGAAGTAGAGTCCGTTTTTAAGTCCATGATCCATACGTAGTGAGTGCTCTAAACCACCATCTTCACTAATTTTAAGTAAATAAGGTGTAAAAATATTACTAATAGAAGCAGATGCTGTTCTTGAGTAACGTGCAGGAATATTTGGCACACAATAATGTATTACACCATGTTTCTCGAATACTGGTTTTTTGTGTGATGTAACATCGCTAGTTTCAAAACAGCCACCCATATCTATACTAACATCAATAATTACAGCGCCTTTTTTCATTTGCTCCACCATATCTTCTGTAACTATTACTGGAGAGCGATCTTTACCACGAACAGCACCAATAACTACATCGCAACGTTTTAAAGCTTTTTTTAGATATTTTGGTTGTATGGTCGAGGTGTAAAGTGTTCTACCTAAGTTTGTTTGTACACAACGTAGCTTAGTAATAGAATTATCGAAAATTTTAACGTTTGCACCTAAGCCAATAGCGCTTCTAGCAGCAAATTCGCCAACCGTTCCTGCACCTAAAATAACAACTTCTATTGGTGGAACACCACTAATGTTACCAAACATTAATCCGTTACCATTGGTTGTATTGCTTAATAACTCTGATGCTATTAAAACTGCTGCTGTTCCAGCAATTTCACTTAATGCGCGAACTGCAGGATAAGCACCATCATCGTCTTGAATAAACTCGAAGGCTAATGCAGTAATACGTTTACTAGCAAGTGTTTCAAAATATTTTTTAGATTGTGTTTTTAATTGTAAAGCAGAAATTAATATAGTCTGTGGTTTTATTAATTTTAATTCTTCTAGAGTAGGAGGTTCTACTTTTAATAGCATTGGGCAAGCATAGACTTTTGCAACATCGTTGGTTATTTCTGCACCATTCTCGCTGTACTCTTTATCGCTAAATTTCGAGCCTTCTCCAGCTCCAGATTCTATAAGTACGCGATGTCCATTGTTTACAATTGCCGAAACCGCATCTGGAGTTAAGCAAACACGCTTTTCTTGAAACGCTGTTTCCTTAGGAATACCAATAAATAGTGCGCTTTTGCTTTTAGAAATCTCTAAAGTTTCCTCTTGTGGTAAGAGCTGCGCTTTAGAAAATGGAGTAATGGATTTTGCCATGTTATGCTATTCGTTGTTTACAAAAATTTAAATTACGAATTTAATATTAATTAAGTAACATCTTTTTCTAATTGTCTTATAAAATAAGAAGGATAGATACCAGCTTTTTTATAAAATGCTTTCGAAAAAGATTCTGAGTTATTAAACCCAATTTCTTGAGCTATTGCATAGATAGTGTGTTTTCTTAGTAAAGAATTATTTTTTAATTCTTTAATTATATAATCAATCCTGAGGTCGTTTAAATACTGCGAAAAAGATTTTTTCTTGATTTTATTAATCACCTTAGAGAGGTAAGATGAGTTTGTGCCTATTTTTTTAGACAACTTAGTTAAGTTAATATTGTTATCTAAAAAACCAAGTTCTGTTTCAAAAACACCTAAACTAACAATTATGTTAGCAATGTTTTCTTCTGAGATATCTAATTTATTGGTTACTTCTTCTTTTGTTACAATTGGAGTTTTAGTAATTTTAGTGTCGAGTACGAGTTGGTTAAATCGCTTTTTATAAACTATTTGTTTTCTAAAAAAATAAAAGGCAGTTAAAAAGGCTAAAGCTATTATTGTGTATAGATATAAGGCAACTTGCGTTCTGTTTTCGCTCTTTTCCTTTAAGTTATTAATTATCTTTTCTTTTTCAAATTTGTATTTGGGTATTTCGTATTCATTTAAAATTTTCTCTTCGTAGTATATTTTATTAGCGTTTACAATACTATCTGCAACTATTAATTTGTCGATATTCTCAATTTGTTGCGTGTAATTATTATTAGCTCTGTGAATAGTAATTAACGATTTATAATTATTAAACAAACCATAAATGTTAGTATGGTTTATTTGAAAAATAGAGTCCACCTTATTAAAATATTTTATAGCTTTTACAGTGTCTTGAGTCTTATAAATTTTACCTTTTAAATAGTATGCTAGAGACAATGAATTTATACCAAGTTTGCTTTCTGCTTTATTAATGCTGTCTAAAGCACGATTGTATTCTTTTTTAAAATAATAATTTATTCCAGAAGAGAATACAAAACTCTTGTAGTAATTAGCATCATTTTGTCCTAAAGTAATAGATTTGTTAATGCCTTCATTTATGTAGTGTTCTGCAAGTGTATAATCTTTTTCTCGTTGTAATTCACTTATATAATTTTTTAAGACATGTAAATAACCTAGCACGTCATGTTTTCCTTTATTTTTAATAAGAATTAATGAGTCTAGCTCTTTTTTTGTATCTAAAATATTAGAATACCCTCCATTTTTTATATAATCGATTGCATATTTTATATCTCCTAACTGTATTATATTGTTATTCTTTTTGGCATAATTATAGGCAATTAAATATTCCTGAAGGGCTTTTTTTTCATTACTTAATTCATGATAAAGAAAGCCTCTTAAAATGTAGCCTAAACCAGGATAAATTCTATGGTCTATATTTTTTGTGTAATAAATAATACTATCAGAATAACTTAAAGCTAATTCGTTTAATTTTTTATTTTCTGGTGAAGAATAAATACTACCATCTACATGGACTAAGTTTTCTTCAGCCTTATAATAAAACCCATGTCCAATATTTACAGTGTCTTTTTCTTTTTTCGCTTTATTTAAGTAAGCATCAATATAAATGCTTTTTAAAGTATTATTTATAGCGTTATTTTTTAACTTTTTTTCAAAATATTCAAAGGGCTTATTAATTAAGGAATCTTCTTGTTTTGTTACCTGTGCAAAACTATTTTGTATAAAAAGCGCAATAGTAATTAGTAAGGTTTTTTTAACATAAATAAAAGAAAATATTATACTCTAAATTTACGAATTTCGAGTCGAAATTCATGAATCTAGACTTACTTTGTTTTAAAATACCATTAAAATACTTTTACTTTACAAATGGAAAGAAACTAGTATTGTGTTTCTATAACATT
>NZ_JALZVX010000097.1 GCF_023299985.1 Lacinutrix sp.
GCAGACTAATTAGTCTGCTTTTTTATGTTTTAAAATATTATTGGTACATGTGACCATCTGTAAAGTCTTTGTATTTTTTGTCTCCGTTTTGCTTGTTATTCATCTCTCTAATTTTTTTGTCTTGAGCATCAAGAGTTTTTCTCTCTTTCGAAAGTTTTATTCTTTGTAAAAAAAGCGGTGTATAAATAATAACAAATAAAGCTATTGCTGCTATAAGAAGTATATTGGTAGATATCAAAATCATTATTGATTAAGCAATTAAAATCAAATATATAAATTCTTAATTACTTTTCATTATCATTTGGGTACCAATCTAATTGTACAATTTCAATATCTTTTGTTTTGCTATTAATTATAGATTTAAAATTTTCTACATCACTATAACCATCAGTACCACGATAATGATAAGGATAAACTTGTTTAGGTTTAAAACTAAAAATAGCATCTGCAGCACTTTCAACAGTCATGGTATAAGGTAAATTTATGCAAATAAATGCTTTATCTATATTTTGTAGTTTTCTCATTTCAGGAATATCTTCAGTATCTCCAGAAATGTAAATGCGCTCTTTTCCAAAGGTTAAAACATAGCCATTTCCTCTTCCTTTAGGATGAAACTTTAGTGCTTCTTCTCGTAAATTATACATAGGTATAGCTTCTACGCTAAAAGTTTTAAAATCTTCTTTACTACCATTAATCATAGAAGTAGTTTTTAGTCTAATACCTTTAGGAAGCTTTTCGGCAACTGCTTCAGGAGCAATAATTTTGGCACTATCTAAGTCTAAAGATTCGATAGTATTTAAATGCATATGGTCACTATGTATATCTGTAATTAAAATAAAATCAGCTTTTGGGAAATTTATAAATGCTTCTTTTCCGCCTGTTGGATCTACATAAATAGTTTTTCCATCATACTCTAAAACCATTGTTGCATGCTCAATTGGAGTTATTTTTAATTCAGAAATTTTAGAGATGGATTCAGAACTATTAACATCAGTTTGTTTGTCATTTTTACATGCAGATAAACAAATAAATAAAGTAATAATAAGGTAATATTTAATTTTCATATTTAGATTTTTTATAAGTGCTAAAGATAATTTCTTTATTTCATATACTAAAATTGTAACATTTAAATAAATTTAATACATATAAGTATGCGATTTTATTTCAGAAGTAAGATTTTTTAACGAAATTGCTTAACCAAAAAAAATAAAACTTTAAAACTGAATATATCCTATGGCTGATGATTTTGACTTATTAGAAACTAATTCACAAGAGAAAACCGAAAAAGTAGATGTTAACTGGGGAAAAGCCATAGATACCATGAAATCTAAGCTTGCCCAAGAAGACGATCCCGAAAGTCGTCAGAAAATTCTAAACGCAACACTAGATAATGTTGTGGATATGGCAGAGAAAGATAGAACAACACTTTTAGATGCTATTAAAGATTTAACAGACTACCAAGACGAAGTTGGTATTCTATTCGAGCGTTTCTCATCGCTTAACGCAGACGAACAAAAAGTTATCGACGATGCGCAAAAAGCATTAGAGCGTTCTAAAATAGAATTAGAAGACGCGCAAAAAACACCAGATACTTGGTGGAATAATCTTTGGGGACGAAAAAGTAAAATAGCTAAAGCAGAGCAAGCCTTAAAAGATGTTGAAAAAACACGTGCAGGAGCAGACAATAAAGCTAAAGCAATGTTTCAACAACGTATTGAAAGTGCAGATGTGCAAACACTGTTAAGCGAGTTGTCTTACAAATCTCAAGCTGCAGTAATACGTTTAAAAAACCGTGAAGTAGAAATTAAGGAAGTAGAAGAAAAGCTTAAAGATGCTATTGTAGAGGCTTCAAAAAACCATACAAAAGCATTAGAGAAAAAGAAAGAAACAGAAGCAAAATTAGAAGAGCATTACGCTTTACTAAAACAATCACGTCAAGCTTTAGAAGAGGTTGCAGATAAGCAATCTACAGAATATTCTGAAGCTTTATCTAAAGTTACAACTTTAGAACAGAAAGTTGAAGAATTGGAAGGTCTTAAAAACGCTTACACAACTTTAGCTGCTTCAAAAGATAGTTTTGTTCACAAGCATAATTTAACTATTAAAGTATTAACGTCTTTACGTTCAAACTTACAAACGCATCGTGCAAAATTAAAGAGTGATACAGACGAGCGTCTTAAATATTACGATGGTTACGTTGTGGCTTTAAAAGCAAGAACAGATCAAGAATTTGCAGCCATTTTAGAACATTTAGGTGTAAAAACCGATGAGCACATTGGTGCGACTCTAGCATCTATGCATACAGCAAGTGCAAAAGCACGTCAAGAAATGATGGATAATATTCCAGTGCACGAAAAAGTGATGCAAGGTGTTTATGGTAGTTATGCAGAGGCTTTACAAGAGATTAGAGCTAAAGATACAGACATCCAAAAGAATTTTGCAGAGCGTTACGGAATCGACATGAAAGAAATGTTTGAGGACTACTACTCAGCAGATGCTAATGCACCTTCAGGCGATGGTGACGATGCTCCAGCTCCAAAAAAGGAAGACACTAGCGACGACGATTTGCTAGGTTAATTGTCGCTTCGAGTGATTTTTGAGGCACGAAAAAATTGTATCGAGAAGTATTAGGGCGTTTCCTGCTTTTGCTTTTAATAGCAAAAGTAGGTCAGGCTTTCACTACTCGCTCTCTTCGAGAAGCTCAAACAGATCGTTTCAAATGCTTTGCATTCATGAGTTCAACTTTATAAAAATAATAATAGATGAATAATCCTTAACGCAACTTACTATGAGTGATTTTTTAAAAAAGATTAAACTTATGGATAACCTAAATGTTGAGTTAAATATTTCTAAATTAGAATTTGTGAAAGCTTTAAGAAATCATATTGAGATTTCTGATTTAGGAATTTTTTCAGATTTTTCAGATATTTTTTCTTCAACTAAAAAAGAGTTTAAAGGAAAAGTAGATAATAAAGGATTTATTATAAAGCGTAAAAGACGCTTTTTAGATTCTAAAAGAAATTCAACAGCTAAAGCATTAGGTTCTTTTAAAGAAATTGAAAATAAGCTTATAATAAATTCAGAAATTAAAGGGATTAATAATAAAATGTATTTTTTTATTGTATCAGCAATAATGTTTTATTCAGTATTTATTAGTGTTTTTTTCTTGAAATTTTCCGAAATGAAGGTGGAATTATTATTGTCGCTATATTATTTCATGCTAGTTTAATGTTTGGAATACCATATTTATTTATGAGAGTTAGCGTAAAACGTTTGAAAAAAGATTTAGAAAGAGCATTTCATTTTATCAGTAAATAATTTAAACTAAATGTCAATAAACTATGTAGTAACATCATTAGATTCTGCTGTTTTAGACAGCAAATAAAAAAATATGATTCATTAAAATTTTATTTATGTTTCGTATTTATAAATTATAAATATTTATTATATTTACAAAAAAAACATATTTATTATGGCAACATTCACATCTTCTTTACCAAGCACACTTTTAGAGCGCTTAGCTAGCTTGGCTAAAGAGTTAGAGCTTCCTAAAAATAAACTGTTACAAAATGCTTTAGAGCTTTATTTAGAGCAATTAGAAAAAGCAAGTTATATTAAGTCTTACAAAGAAGCTGGTAAAGACGATGATTTAATGCTAGTTGCAGAAGAGGGCTTACTGGACTATTTCAATACAATTAACGAGATAGAATCTTAAATAATGAAACAAGGAGACATTTGGGAATTATATCTCAATCCAACAAAAGGGAGTGAGCAAAGTGGTAGAAGACCTGCTGTAGTTATTAGTGGTAATATGTTAAACACCTATTTACAAGTGGTTATTGTTTGTCCTTTAACTACAAGTGTTAAAAATTATAAAGGCAATTTAATTATTGAGCCTAATAAAAAAAATGGGTTGTCTGCTATATCAGAAGTTTTAACCTTTCATGTGCGTTCGGTTTCTAAAACAAGACTGGATAAAAAAATTGGAAGCATAGCACTTAAAGATGTTGAGACTATTAAAAAAACATTAAACGATATTCTTAAATTTTAAATAAAATTGTAACACCTTTAAATTATGAAAACACTAGTTTAAATAACACCTAAAAATACGCTTTGAATCTCTGTTACAACAAAGCGAATCTAAGTGTAATAATACAAAGAAGCGTAAACATAAGTATGTAGAATCGATTAAAAATTTCTCACTCCTAACTGTAAACTAAAATATGTCAATAAACCACATAGTAACACCATTAGATTCTGCTGTTTTAGACAGTAAAGATCAATACGTGTTCTATCATAAAAAAGTAGATTTTGCTTTAAAGGAGCTTATTACAAGTGTGCAATTCAACAAATTGTGTACAGAACAAGAGACTACTTATTTTAAGCAATACTGCGATTTACTATTATATTCTATAGAAGCCATGCGTGTAAAATACATGTATGATGACGAAGATAATATGAAAGTAGATTTAACCGATTCTGGTTTTCCAAACTATCTAGAGTTTCGTTATTTATATAACGATCTCTCATTACGAGATAATTACCTAAATAAGTTAAAAGACGTTAGTGAATTGCAAGAAGACTTTTTAACGCAATTAATGCATAAAAAAGAACCTGTAAGACGAGATAAACTGTTTCAAGCAGCATCAATAGTCTATTATACATCAGTAGAACAAAAATTTATATTTAATCGTTTTGTACAAGGTAAAATAATTCAAGCCGAAGCAGGAAGTCAAGCAGAATACATGGTAAGTTGGAGCTTTTACGATGTGTCGCTAAACAGACCATTTGTTTGTTTTATGTATTTCGACTACGATGGAAAAAACCCAGAAAGCGAGAAAGAAGAAATCTATGAGACTTTAAAAAATGTAGCAGATAGAAAAATGGCATTAGATACTATGGCTTATGGTATAGATAGACGTTTAAAAAATGTAATGCCAAAGCATATAAAACGTATCGATTTAGGTCCATTTCACAATATTTTTGCCAAAGACGAAAACACATTAACGCATAGCATTTTAGAAAGCATTGCTAAAAAAGAAGTGCCTTTAGAATCTTACGCTTTGTCTTTTAAAATAGACGAAGTATTTTCTGGGAGTGAATTTAAAGAAGGCGGCTATTTTTCTAAGCAAACTTTACAAAAATGGAGCGATATCGTTAAGCAAAAATATGTATTTGCACCACATCGCATTATTCAATTATTATATAACAAGAATCCTGAAATTATGAATAAGTTGGCAAAGCCACCTTTTCAAGTAGCAGATCTTAAAATGAAGTAATTCATGAAAATATTTTTTTATTTATTTGCTTTTATATGTGTTTCATTGAACGCGCAACAATCTTTATTTGGTGATTATGAATGTTCTGAATCTATAAAAGTTGATAAAAAACTTAAAAATATTTATAAAAACTTAGCTTTTGAATTTCACTTAAACAAAATTCCTAAAGTTGATAGTAATGATGAAGATTCTTTTATTGAGGTAAAAGAGAATAATCCTAAAATTTTTTTTGTTAGTTATTTAGTAAATAATTCAAAAAAAGATGTTGAAATAGATTTAATATGTGGTTCTCTTAAAATTATTCAAGAGGCAAAAAACAAAGATGGTGAATGGTTGCCTGTAGAAGAACAAATGTATTCTGAATGTGGAAATTGTTTTTACACATTAAACTTAAAGGATAATTATAAATTAATGATTCCAATTTATAAATATAAAGGTGATTTTGAAACTCAATTTAGACTTAAATTGAATATTAATAATGAACAAATTATCTACTCTCAAATTTTTATGGGTAGTATTAGTTATAATAGATTTTCTAAAATAGAAGCTAGAAGTAAATATTAAACAAACAAGTTTTAAAGCTTAAAGAAAAAAATATGGAGCATAATTCCACTTTCCCAATTAAAAAAAACGAACTAGACATGCTTCGCGATGAAGCAAGCGGTTATTTAAAATCTGTACAATGGGAACAAGGTGCAAGAGCTAAAAATAAAGATAAAGATGCAAAAGGCGAATCTATTCTATTGTATTTGTCTCGTGCTAATAATGGAAGTGGAGCTATAGAAATAACTTCAGTTTCAAAAACCATTTTGGCGCTTAAAAAGCGACTATTACCAGATTCTATTGCTATTCCTGTGCATTTAAACCAAACACTTTTTGCAGTGCAAGAAGGTATTGCTTTGGGTATTTGGGTAAAGGATAGTTATTATGATGCTTCAGGTTTATCAAGTTTACACGAGCGTCGTTCTGCTTTAGATTCTAACGGAAAACGTGAATACGAAAGTAAGATGCAAACCTCTACTGCATTTATGTTGTTCTCGATGGCATACCATATTCTTCATAATTTAAAGCCTCATGCTTCAGACGATTTATCTGTAATGAAACAAAAATTTGCTGGCTTACCAGAAGTGTCTATTATGTCACCTCTTAAAGGTATTGCATGTAGTTTATTTTATTTCGATAAATATTTAGGACATCCAGATATTATTAAAATAGATAAAGATGTTATCGATTTTGCTGTTGTTTATTTTGAAGCACTAATAGCCGAAATTCAACTTCGTAAAAGCAGCTTAGAATACACAGAAACTATTGTAGATAGAACCTACAAGTTAGAAAACAGTGAGTTTGCTATTTCAGGTTGGGATAATGTGTTTTCTGGTACTGCAAAAAGTATTGAGTTTAATAAAATTCAGTTTGAACAAATTGTAGGAAACAGAGATGCAAAACACTTTGCAAGACGTTTAACTGAGCGTATGCTGAGTTACGATTTCGAGGCTAAGAAAAATCCGTTTCAAGAACTAGGTGGTTTTATGCCAGTTTTTATGGGTTATGGTATTCCTGGAACAGGAAAAAGTATGCTTATTGCTGCTATTGCTACACGACTAAAAGAACATGCAGATAATTTAGATATTCCGTTTTTATTCCATCCAATGCCAGATACTTTAATTAGTACTTTTCAAGGTGGTAGTGCCGAGAAAATGGTAGAATGGATGAAGCCAATGCAAGATTCTTCAAAATTAATTTTTGCATCAATTGATGATGCAGAAAATAATTTACAAGAGCGAACATCACAAGGAGTTTCGGCAGGTGTAAAAGAGGTTATTGGTGTTTTTCTTAGATATACAGAAGGTGCTTATGCAGTAAATTATGGTAATAGTTCTATTGGATTATTCACCAATTTGCCAGAAATGTTAGATAAAGCTGTGATTTCTCGTGTACAAGGTCGTTTTAAAATTGATGGTGCACGTTCAGAACATGATTTCTTAGACCAAGATCATTTATGGTGGAGGAAACTGGATAAAACAATGCCAGATTTTGTAAATATGTCAAGTCCTAGTGATTATGAATATCTTAAAGATCAAGGCCTAGCAAAAAATATGGGAGATATTTTAAATAGTGTCGAAAAACCAAGTGAGGCTAGAGTTTTAGAAGCTTACGAAAAAGCCAAAAAAGGAAACAAGGTAACAGAGCATGAGTTTTTTGCTAACTTATATTTAGAAATTCAGAAAATATTTCCATTCTT
>NZ_JALZVX010000098.1 GCF_023299985.1 Lacinutrix sp.
ACAAACTGAATTTGATGTAATCTTAAAAGCAGCAGGTGGCGCTAAGTTAGCTGTTGTAAAATTAGTTAAAGAATTAACTGGTTTAGGATTAAAAGAAGCTAAAGGTTTAGTTGATGATGCACCAAGTGCAATCAAAGAAGGTGTTTCTAAAGATGAAGCAGACGCTTTAAAGACTCAGTTAGAAGAGGCAGGAGCAGAGGTAGAGCTTAAGTAAGCATTACCAATAATTTTCACAAAGGTTTAGGTCTTGAGAATATTCTCAAAGACCTAGACCATTTGTCGTATATAGGTAGTACCTATATTCAAGTATTTTTTTTTAATCAAAATTTCGTCCATTGATGTTAGTAACACAAGCTGAAAGATTAAATTTCTCGTCTATTATTAATAGAACAGAATATCCAGATTTTATGGATATTCAAATAAAATCCTTTCAGGATTTTTTCCAACTTGAAACAAAATCTGAAGAAAGAGGTAATGAAGGATTGTATAACACCTTCATGGAGAACTTTCCAATCACAGATACTCGTAATCAATTCGTTTTAGAATTCTTAGATTACTTTGTCGATCCACCAAGATATGCTATTGAAGAGTGTATAGAAAGAGGACTTACTTATAGCGTTCCATTAAAAGCAAGGTTAAAACTGTACTGTACAGACCCTGAACATGAGGATTTCGAGACCATTGTTCAAGATGTGTATTTAGGAACAATACCTTACATGACACCTTCAGGTACTTTTTGTATCAATGGTGCTGAGCGCGTAGTAGTATCTCAACTACACAGATCTCCAGGTGTGTTTTTTGGACAATCTTTCCATGCCAATGGAACTAAATTATATTCAGCAAGAGTTATTCCTTTTAAAGGTTCTTGGATTGAATTCGCTACAGACATTAATCAAGTTATGTATGCATATATTGATAGAAAAAAGAAATTACCAGTTACTACTCTATTTAGAGCCATAGGTTTTGAAAGAGATAAAGATATTTTAGAGATTTTTGACCTTGCTGAAGAGGTTAAAGTATCAAAATCTGGCTTAAAGAAAATATTAGGTCGTAAACTTGCTGCACGTGTATTAAATACATGGCATGAAGATTTTGTTGACGAGGATACTGGTGAAGTTGTGTCTATTGAACGTAATGAAATAGTGCTTGATCGTGATACAGAATTAGATAAAGATAATATCGAAGAAATCCTTGAAGTTGGTGTTAAAACAATTCTTTTACATAAAGAAACGGCAGAACAAGGAGATTACGCAATTATACATAATACACTTCAAAAAGACCCAACAAATTCGGAAAAAGAAGCTGTAGAACATATTTACAGACAATTACGTAATGCTGAGCCGCCAGATGAGGAAACAGCACGTGGTATTATAGATAAGTTATTCTTTAGTGATCAACGTTACTCTTTAGGAGAAGTAGGTCGTTATAGAATGAATAAGAAATTACAGTTAGATATCGGTATGGATAAGCAAGTGCTTACCAAAGAAGATATTATTACTATTATAAAATATTTAATTGAGTTAATAAATTCAAAAGCAGAGATTGATGATATCGATCACTTATCTAACCGTCGTGTACGTACAGTAGGTGAACAATTATCTTCTCAATTTGGAGTTGGTTTAGCACGTATGGCTCGTACTATTCGTGAACGTATGAACGTTCGTGATAACGAAGTTTTTACACCTATAGATTTAATTAATGCAAAGACCTTATCGTCTGTTATTAATTCTTTCTTTGGTACAAACCAATTATCTCAATTTATGGATCAAACCAATCCTCTTGCAGAAATTACGCACAAGCGTCGTCTTTCAGCATTAGGACCAGGAGGTTTATCTAGAGAGAGAGCAGGATTCGAGGTGCGTGATGTACATTATACGCATTACGGACGTTTATGTCCTATTGAAACTCCTGAAGGTCCAAACATTGGATTAATTTCATCTTTATCTGTATATGCAAAAGTGAATTCTATGGGATTCATTGAAACACCATATAGAAAAGTAACAAATGGTGTAGTAGATATTAAAGGAACACCTATTTATTTAAGTGCAGAAGAAGAGGAAGAAAAGTTAATAGCGCAAGCAACTGTAAAGGTTGATGATAAAGGTACAATATTAAACGAGAAAGTAATTGCTCGTATGGAAGGTGATTTCCCAGTAATGGATCCAAAAGATATTCATTATACAGATGTTGCACCAAACCAAATTTCATCTATTTCGGCTTCATTAATTCCTTTCTTAGAACATGATGATGCAAACCGTGCATTAATGGGATCTAACATGATGCGTCAAGCCGTACCATTATTACGCCCACAAGCACCAATTGTTGGAACAGGATTAGAAAGACAAGTAGCATCAGATTCTCGTGTGTTAATTAACGCGACAGGAGAAGGTGTTGTAGAATATGTAGATGCTAACGAAATTGTAATTAAATACAAACGTAGCGATGACGAAGCTAAAGTAAGTTTCGAAAGTGATACGAAATCTTATCCTTTAGTAAAATTTAGAAAAACAAACCAAGGAACTTCAATTAACTTAAAACCTATTGTTAAAAAAGGAGATAAAGTTAAAAAAGGTCAGGTTTTATCTGAAGGTTATGCAACTCAAAAAGGAGAATTAGCTTTAGGAAGAAATATGAAAGTTGCCTTTATGCCTTGGAAAGGGTATAATTTTGAGGATGCGATTGTAATTTCAGAAAAAGTGGTACGTGAAGATATATTTACTTCTATTCATATAGATGAATATTCTTTAGACGTAAGAGACACAAAACTAGGTAACGAAGAATTGACTAACGATATTCCTAACGTTTCAGAAGAGGCTACAAAAGACCTTGATGAACATGGAATGATTCGTATTGGTGCAGAAGTTAAACCAGGAGATATTCTTATTGGAAAAATTACTCCAAAAGGTGAAAGCGATCCTACACCAGAAGAGAAATTATTACGTGCTATTTTTGGTGATAAAGCAGGTGATGTAAAAGATGCATCTTTAAAAGCATCTCCATCATTACATGGTGTAGTAATTAATAAGAAGTTATTTGCTCGTGCCATTAAAGATAAACGTAAAAGAGCTCAAGATAAAGAAGACATCGCTCAATTAGAAGGTCTCTACAATACTAAGTTTGATGATTTACAAGCAGTTTTAGTTGAAAAACTTTTTACTATTGTAAATGGAAAAACTTCACAAGGTATCTTTAACGATTTAGGAGAGGAAGTTTTACCAAAAGGAAAAAAATTCACTTTAAAAATGTTAAATGCTGTAGATGACTATACTCACCTAACAGGTGGTACTTGGACAACAGATGATCATTCAAATAAATTAGTTGCAGATTTAATTCACAACTACAAGATTAAAGAAAATGACTTGCAAGGTTCTTTACGTCGTGAGAAATTTACAATTTCTGTAGGAGATGAGTTACCAGCAGGTATCATTAAATTAGCTAAAGTTTATATCGCTAAGAAACGTAAGCTTAAAGTTGGTGATAAAATGGCAGGACGTCATGGAAATAAAGGTATTGTTGCACGTATTGTACGTCAAGAAGATATGCCTTTCTTAGAAGATGGAACTCCTGTAGATATTGTATTAAATCCATTAGGTGTACCATCGCGTATGAATATTGGACAAATATATGAAACCGTATTAGGTTGGGCTGGACAAGATCTAGGTCGTACATATGCAACACCAATTTTTGATGGAGCTACTATTGATCAAATTAACGAATTAACAGACGAAGCTGGAATTCCAAGATATGGTCATACATACTTATACGATGGTGGAACAGGTGAACGTTTCGATCAACCAGCAACGGTTGGTGTAATCTACATGCTTAAATTAGGGCATATGGTAGATGATAAGATGCATGCACGTTCTATTGGACCTTACTCATTAATAACACAACAACCATTAGGTGGTAAAGCACAATTTGGTGGTCAACGTTTTGGTGAGATGGAAGTATGGGCACTTGAGGCTTATGGAGCTTCAGCAACGCTTAGAGAAATCTTAACAGTAAAATCTGATGATGTAGTTGGTAGAGCTAAAACTTACGAAGCAATCGTAAAAGGTGAACCAATGCCAGATCCAGGATTACCAGAATCTTTTAACGTACTTATGCACGAATTAAAAGGATTAGGATTAGACATTAGATTAGAGGAATAAAAATAGTTTACAGTGTTCAGTCAGCAGTAATAACTGCGACTGAATACTGAATACTGAAAACTATAAAGAAATGGCAAGAAAGCAAGATAAGAATACAGTACAGAGATTTAATAAAATCTCAATTGGTTTAGCATCACCAGAGTCTATTTTAGCAGAGTCAAGAGGTGAAGTTTTAAAGCCAGAAACTATTAATTATCGTACACATAAACCAGAAAGAGATGGTTTATTCTGTGAGCGTATTTTTGGTCCTGTAAAAGACTACGAATGTGCTTGTGGTAAATATAAAAGAATTCGCTACAAAGGTATTGTTTGTGACCGTTGTGGTGTAGAAGTAACAGAAAAGAAAGTGCGTCGTGATCGCGTAGGACACATTAACCTTGTTGTTCCTGTAGCACACATATGGTATTTCCGTTCTTTACCAAATAAAATAGGTTACTTATTAGGATTACCATCTAAGAAATTAGATATGATTATTTACTATGAACGTTATGTAGTAATACAACCAGGTAATGCTAAAAATGCTGAAGGTGAACCATTACAAAAAATGGATTTCTTAACAGAAGAAGAATACTTAAATATTTTAGAAGTACTTCCTCAAGACAATAACTATTTAGAAGACGAAGATCCAAATAAGTTTATAGCTAAAATGGGTGCTGAATGTCTTATAGATTTATTAGCACGTATAGATTTACATGCATTGTCATATGAATTACGTCATAAAGCAAATACTGAAACGTCTAAACAACGTAAAACTGAAGCGTTAAAACGTTTACAAGTTGTAGGTGCTTTACGCGATTCAAACTTAAATAGAGAAAATCGTCCAGAATGGATGATATTAAAAGTAGTGCCAATTATTCCACCAGAATTAAGACCATTAGTGCCTTTAGATGGTGGACGTTTTGCTACTTCAGATTTGAATGATTTATATCGTCGTGTAATTATACGTAACAATCGTCTTAAGAGACTTGTAGAGATTAAAGCTCCAGAAGTAATCTTACGTAACGAAAAACGTATGTTACAAGAATCTGTAGATTCATTATTAGATAACACACGTAAGTCATCTGCTGTAAAAACAGATTCTAACAGACCGTTAAAATCATTATCAGATTCACTTAAAGGTAAGCAAGGACGTTTTCGTCAAAACTTACTTGGTAAACGTGTTGATTATTCTGCACGTTCAGTAATTGTTGTTGGGCCAGAATTAAAGTTATTTGAATGTGGTTTACCTAAAAATATGGCAGCCGAGCTTTACAAGCCATTCATCATTCGTAAATTAATCGAAAGAGGAATCGTAAAAACTGTAAAATCTGCTAAGAAAATTATAGATAAGAAAGAACCAGTAGTTTGGGATATTTTAGAAAATGTTTTAAAAGGACATCCAGTACTTTTAAATCGTGCTCCTACTTTACACAGACTAGGTATTCAAGCATTTCAACCTAAATTAATTGAAGGTAAAGCAATCCAGTTACATCCATTAGCATGTGCTGCATTTAATGCCGATTTTGATGGAGATCAAATGGCTGTTCACTTACCGTTAGGACCAGAAGCTATTTTAGAATGCCAGTTATTAATGTTGGCCTCTCACAATATCTTAAATCCAGCAAATGGAGCTCCAGTAACTGTACCATCTCAGGATATGGTACTTGGTTTATACTATATGACCAAGCTACGTACATCTACAAAAGAGGTGCCAGTTAAAGGAGAAGGTTTAACTTTCTATTCTGCTGAAGAAGTTAATATTGCATACAACGAGAAGCAAGTAGATTTAAATGCTCAAATTAAAGTACGTACAATCGACTTTAACGAAGCAGGAGAATTAGTGCCTCAAATTATAGAAACAACTACAGGTCGTGTACTTTTTAATGAAAAAGTACCAGCTGCTGCAGGATATGTTAATCAAGTTTTAACTAAAAAATCTTTAAGAGATATTATTGGTGAAATTTTAAAATTAACAAGTGTACCAGAAACAGCTGCCTTCTTAGATGAAATTAAAACTTTAGGATATTTATTTGCCTTTAGAGGTGGATTATCATTTAGTTTAGGAGATATTATTATCCCACCAGAAAAGCAATCTATGATTGATGCTGCCAACAAAAAAGTTGATGGTATTACTGGTAATTACAACATGGGACTTATTACCAATAACGAACGTTATAACCAAGTTATTGATATTTGGACTTCTACAAATGCAGAATTGACAGAACTTTCAATGAAACGTATTCGTGAGGATCAACAAGGTTTCAACTCGGTGTATATGATGCTTGATTCTGGAGCACGTGGATCTAAAGAACAGATTCGTCAGCTTACAGGAATGCGTGGATTAATGGCTAAGCCTAAAAAATCTACTGCAGGTGGAGGATCGATTATCGAAAATCCAATTCTTTCTAACTTTAAAGAAGGACTTTCAATTTTAGAGTACTTTATTTCTACTCACGGTGCACGTAAAGGTCTTGCCGATACAGCACTTAAAACTGCCGATGCAGGTTATTTAACACGTCGTTTAGTAGATGTATCTCAAGATGTTATAGTAAACAGTGTAGATTGTGGTACATTAAGAGGTGTAGAAGTTTCTGCCCTTAAGAAAAATGATGAAGTTGTAGAAAAATTAGGAGCCCGTATTTTAGGACGTGTTGCTCTTAACGATGTATATAATCCATTAACCGAAGAGTTATTGGTAGAAGCAGGACAATTAATAGAAGATGATATTGCTGATGCAATTCAAGCCTCTCCCATAGATGCTGTAGAAGTACGTTCACCATTAAGTTGTGAAGCTAAGAAAGGAATCTGTGCACAATGTTACGGAAGAAACTTAGCAACAAACAAAATGGTACAACGTGGTGAAGCAGTTGGAGTAGTAGCAGCACAATCTATTGGAGAACCTGGTACACAGTTAACACTTCGTACATTTCACGTAGGTGGTATTGCAGGAAATATATCAGAAGAAAATAATTTTGCAGCCAAATTTGATGGTGTTGCTGAAATTGAAGAACTGAAAACAGTAAAAGGAACTAACAAAGAAGGTGAAGATGTAAATATTGTTATTTCTCGTACTTCTGAATTAAAATTAGTTGACAAGAAAACAGGTATTACATTAAGTACAAATAATATTCCTTATGGTTCTACTATATTCGTAAAGGATGGAGATAAACTAAAAACAGGAGATGTTGTTTGTGAATGGGATCCATATAACGGTGTAATTATTTCTGAATTTGCAGGAAAAGTGAGATATGAAAATATCGAGCAAGGTATTACTTATCAAGTAGAAATTGATGAGCAAACAGGTTTCCAAGAAAAAGTAATTTCAGAATCAAGAAACAAAAAATTAATACCAACACTTATTGTGGAAGATGGTAAAGGTGAAGCAATTCGTTCTTATAATTTACCAGTAGGTGCTCACATTATGATTGACGATGGAGAAAAAGTTAAGATTGGTAAGGTCTTAGTTAAAATTCCACGTAAATCTTCTAAAGCAGGTGATATTACAGGTGGTTTACCAAGAGTAACAGAATTATTTGAAGCTCGTAACCCTTCTAACCCTGCAGTAGTAAGTGCTATTGACGGTGTTGTTTCTTTTGGAAAAATTAAAAGAGGTAATCGTGAGATTATTATAGAATCTAAATTAGGAGATATTAAAAAATACCTTGTAAAATTATCAAGTCAAATTCTTGTTCAAGAAAACGATTTTGTAAAAGCAGGTATGCCTTTATCTGATGGTTCTATTACACCAAACGATATCTTAAACATAAAAGGACCAGCAGCTGTACAACAATACTTAGTGAACGAAGTTCAAGAAGTATATCGTTTACAAGGTGTAAAAATTAACGATAAGCATTTCGAAGTTGTTGTTAGACAAATGATGCGTAAAGTGAGAATAATCGACTCTGGAGATACTATTTTCTTAGAAGATCAATTAGCACATAAAGCAGATTTTATTGAAGAAAACGACGCTATTTTTGGTAAAAAAGTAGTAGAAAATGCTGGAGACTCTACAAACTTAAAAGAAGGACAGTTAATTACTGCTTTCGAATTAAGAGACGAGAATTCTTTATTACGTCGTGAAGATAAAGCATTGGTAGAAGCAAGAGATGTAAAGCCAGCAACAGCAACTCCTATACTTCAAGGTATTACGAGAGCATCCTTACAAACTAAATCGTTTATTTCTGCGGCATCGTTCCAAGAAACAACAAAAGTTCTTAACGAAGCAGCAGTAGCAGGTAAAGTAGATTCTCTAGAAGGTCTTAAAGAAAATGTAATTGTAGGACATAGAATTCCAGCAGGAACAGGAATGCGTTCTTATGAAAACATTATTGTAGGATCTAAAGAAGAGTTCGACCAAATGATGCAAGCTAAACAGGAGGTTAACTATAATTAGACAACAGTATAATTTCACAAAAGAAAATGTGTTGAATTATTTACTAGTTGAATTTATTTTCGCGCAGGCGGAAACTTATAAATTAAAACTAAAGTTTTAATAAAAATAAAAAGTCCTGTTTTATATAAATAGGACTTTTTTTTAATTAAAAATTTAATATAAATAAGACTTTCGTATTAACAGGAAGCATTAAAAAGCTTATAATGGCAGAAAATCACGATAATAAATCGAAACAAAAACAAATAAACATTGAATTAGACGAAAAAGTAGCAGAAGGTACATATTCTAATCTCGCAATAATAAACCACTCTGTATCAGAATTTGTAGTAGATTTTGTAAGTATAATGCCTGGCACTCCCAAAAGCAAAGTAAAATCTAGAATTATTTTAACGCCTCAGCATGCAAAACGACTTTTAAAAGCACTAAGTGAAAATGTTCATAGATTTGAAAAAGCACATGGAGAAATTAAAGATTATGAGCAACCACCAATTCCTTTAAATTTTGGACCAACAGGCCAAGCTTAAAATAAAAAAACCTTTAAATTTTAATTTAAAGGTTTTTTTATGATAATTAAACAAGTATAGTTTTTAGTTATTATAAGTTAAGTTTTAATAAATAAATATAATTAATACTTTTTTGAAAGCTTTATTATATATATGCATTATCGATAATTAAATTTTATTAATATAAATACTTGTGATAATATTTAAAACCTCTTATATGGCTTTAAAATAAGTTTTTATTCAAATTCTGAAACATAGTGAAATTTTACAGTTGGATATTTTTGTTGCGTCATTTGTAAAGAAAAAGACGAGTCTGCTAAAAACACCAATTGACCACGTTTGTCTTTTGCTAAATAGCGTTGTTTAATACGTTTAAATTCTTTAAATTCTTCATTTTTTGGGTCCTCTGGTTCAATCCAACAAGCTTTAAAAACATTTAAATTTTCATAGGTGCATTTTGCTCCATATTCATGTTCCAATCTGTATTGTATAACTTCGTATTGTAATGCACCAACAGTTCCAATAACTTTTCTTCCGTTAAGTTCAAGTGTAAATAATTGCGCAACACCTTCATCCATTAATTGGTCTATTCCTTTATATAATTGTTTAGACTTTAATGGATCAGCATTATTTATATACCTAAAATGCTCCGGAGAAAAACTTGGTACTCCTTTATAGTTAAGTATTTCTCCTTCTGTTAATGTGTCTCCAATTTTAAAACTTCCTGTATCTTGTAAACCTACAATATCGCCAGGATAAGAGATGTCTACAATCTCTTTTTTTTCAGCAAAAAAAGCGTTTGGGCTAGAGAATTTCACCTTTTTATTATGTCTAACATGAAGGTAAGTAGTATTCCGTTTAAATTCACCAGATACAATTTTAATAAAAGCCAATCTATTTCTATGATTTGGATCCATGTTAGCATGAATTTTAAAAACAAAACCTGTAAATTTTTCTTCTTCTGGTTTTACCAAGCGTTCTTCACTTTGTTTAGCTCTAGGTTTTGGTGCAATTTCTACAAAACAATCTAATAATTCGCGAACTCCAAAACTATTTAAAGCAGATCCAAAAAATATAGGTTGAAGTTTGCCATCTAAATACTCTTGATTATTAAATGTTGGGTATATTCCTTCTACTAATTCTATTTCTTCTCGTAATTCATTTGCAGCTTTATCACCTACTAATGCATTTAGTTGATCAGAATCTAAGTTGGATATTTCTATAGTTTCTTCAATGTTTTTTCTGCTATCTCCACTAAAAAGATTAATATTTTTTTCCCAAATATTATATATGCCTTTAAAATCGTAGCCCATTCCTATCGGGAAACTTAAAGGTGTTACTCTTAGACCTAATTTTTGTTCTATCTCATCTAGTAACTCAAAAGCATCTTTTCCTTCACGATCCATCTTGTTAATAAATACAATCATAGGAATGTTGCGCATACGGCAAACTTTTACAAGTTTTTCTGTTTGCTCTTCTACACCTTTTGCAACATCAATAACAACAATAACACTATCTACAGCAGTTAATGTTCTAAATGTGTCTTCTGCAAAATCCTTGTGACCTGGTGTGTCTAAAATATTTATTTTAATACCATTATATTCAAAAGCCAATACAGATGTAGCTACAGAAATTCCACGTTGGCGTTCAATTTCCATAAAATCACTTGTAGCACCTTTTTTTATTTTATTACTCTTTACGGCACCAGCTTCTTGTATAGCACCACCAAATAGTAAAAGTTTTTCAGTAAGTGTAGTCTTTCCTGCATCTGGATGCGAGATAATACCAAAGGTTCTTCTTCTTTTAATTTCGTCTAAAAATTTCATTAAAATAGATTTTTGGTAAATATAGTTGTATTACATTCATTATTAAAAATAGATATATAATATTAAAGTTAATTTTTATCATACTATCATTATTATATAAGATTGAGTTTACATACTCACATTTAATCTGTTTTTCCTTGCTTTTAGACGATTATACTCTTTTTTTTTAATTTATGTAGGTTTTAAAGTGGGAAAATAAACTAGTTTTATACCATAATTGAGATTGCAACTAAACGAGTATTATTTCATTACAACGTTTAATTAAATGTTAATTTATTTTAGTTCTCTATTTTAGAGTATTGAAGCTATTTATTTTTTGCAATCAAATTATAAAAGAGAAGATTGTTGATATTTCTTTTCAAAAAAACAAATATATTATTAAGTTCAATTTTTTTGAATTAAACTTTAAAAACATAAGCTCAGAATACTAAAAGCATATACGTTTCTATTATTTTATAGCTTATGTGTACGTTATCTAAAATTATTTTTAGATGACAACAAATTTAAATTAATTACATTCATTACAAACATGAAAAACATTACCCAATTCTCGACAAAAAAGACAACTTTTTTTCTTTTTCTTCTTTTATTATTATCCCTCTCTCAAGTAGCGCATTCGCAATGTATTGGTCCAGCAAATGACTGTGACAATGATGGTGTTACAAATGTAGATGATTTAGATGATGATAATGAT
>NZ_JALZVX010000099.1 GCF_023299985.1 Lacinutrix sp.
AATTACTGAAGCTATGCGTCCAAGTAAAACATTAAATGGTATTTTAGGATAGAAATTTTATATTGAAGTAAAAAAAGCTCCCTTTAGGGAGCTTTTTTTGGTTTTGGTTAATTTGAAATTGATTTTTATTCCGATTGCAATTTTTGGTAAATTATTTCATTTTAAAATTTTATTCAGTGCCATTTTTATTAGAAAAACAGCAAATAATTGATATATTAAAGAAAAAAATGCAATAAATATATTAGTTTTTATGGTTGTCTCTATAAAAGTCCATAGCCATAGAGCAAGTGAAACACATAGAAACAAAATAGATGATTCAACTTCAACCTCAATCATAAATCCACTAAAATAGAGGAAACCGATAGCAAGTAAGCCTCTAATAATTACTCCAAAATTAAATATATTATAATCATATTTATCCATAGAAATTTTCCATAAATAATACCCTAAACCAAAAAATAAAATTACTCCAAGTATAATTCCTATTATATATAATGCTGTCATAGTAAATACTATTAATCTCTTTTTTCTGGTTTAACTGGCAATGGAATTTCTTCAGATATTAATCGTTTAAAAAAACCTTTAGACTTTTGTTCTTTAACCCGTTCTTTATAAACTATGATTTCATTTTCATAATTTTCTAACTCTATTTGATACTCCCTTTCTATTCTTTCTTTCCTAAGATTTAAAGCTTTTTCATGTCCCTCAAAAAACTTTTCATTATCGATAAACTGGTTTAAATTTTTAAATACTTCAGAATAATCAAACTCAAGGTCGAACATTATAATTCTAATAATAGATACAAAAATTTCTTCAGTTTTTCTAAATTTTGAATTAAGTTCTGTGTCAGATAATAAGTTATGAATCATTTCTTCATATTCAGCCTTTTCTTCAGCAAGTAAATTGTATTCTTCTTTTGTTACTACATTATCTACTAATGCTTGTTCTTGTCTCAGTTTGGAAGATTCTATAAAACCTTCTAGTAATTTAATTCCACCATCTATACCTTTAGTAGCAAGCATATTTTTATCTTCTTTTGAAAAAATACTCATTTTGAATTTTATTAATGATTTATAAAAAAATTAGTTCGTCTCTGAAATTTCACTCCAAGCGTACTCAGAGATTGTCGCTGAAGTATTTTCTGGATTACATTTTTTAGGTGTTGCCATTTTAGAAAACATTGTATCATTTGTAACAATACCAAATCTTCTACATTTGTAAGTTGCCATTAAGTATGTTTTAAGTTTTAATTATAAACACAAATAAACCACCCAACTAGACAAAACGTGTCCAGTTAAAAATAAGTACTAAAAAAATATTTTGAAAAGAAATTATAGTATAGCTTTACACCTCAATATCAGCATAGTAATGCTCTAAAATAAATTGGTGTTGTTTAACAACTTTTAGAGCTAACCATTTTGGCTCAATAACTTTAACCCAAAGATTAAACTTAAACAACTCGATTAGAAACTCGTAATTAGGTTTTAAAGTCACAGTTATTTCTCCAAAAATAGCATCATTTTTATAATCTAAAACAGCTGTGTTTTTTTGAGAAGGCACACTAATAACAGTTTGAGAATGGTGAAGTGGTTTTGACATTAGGTACTTAAAATGGTGATTTGCTACTTTAAGTCTTATGGTTTCGGTTTTTGTGTCATCGTTCAAAATACCAAAAGCATCATTAAAATATTGAGCTGCATCAAAGTGTAAAGGTTCGTTTATAATACGATCTGTAATTACTAATTTAGACACGCGAGCATCTAAACATAAAGTCTTGATGCCAATTTCTGGATTAAAAACCAATAAATACCAAGCCTTATTAGCTTCTTTAATATGAAGTGGTTGAACGGTTGCTTCTTTAATTTTGGAAAAAATATCGTCATCGTACCAACCTTGATAACTTATTGTTATGTAAACTTGATGTTCTATAGCTTTTACTAAGCCCAATATATTAATATCTGTATTTAGAGACGATTGTTCTGCAGTTATAAAAGGCGACCATTGTTGTTCTTTATGGCTTGCTAAAAATAATTCCATTTTATCAAAAATAGCTCGATGTGTTTTTAAAATATCCACATTAGTAACCATATAATAGCCTTTGTGCCTTTTGTGGTTAATCTCTACTCCAAAAAAAGATGCTATATTTTTAATATCTCTATCTATTGTTTTTTCGCTAGTGACTAGTAAACCTTGATAAAGCTTATCGTCTCGATGATAATCTTCGTATTGATTTTTTAAGGATTCTAAAATCATTTCTCTAGAAATACAGCTATTTATAGTTGTTTTAACAAGTAGATTATAAATGTGGTATTTTCTAATAAAATCTGGAGTCATTGTATAGCGTTAGTAAATCGAAAGTAATAAAATTAGTTTAAACTAAAACATTTAGTTTTACTTTAGCCCAAAAGAAAACCTTGAATTTATTTAGTAAAAAAGATTTTACAACTACAAAATGGTATGTTTTAGAAAAACTGTGCCAGTTAATTATTGGTATCTATATTACGCCTAAAATATTTAATAGTTTAGGTGCTTTTAATTCTGGCGAATTAGAAATTTCAAAATCTATTGTTGGCGTTTTAACACCGCTTTTCTTTTTAGGATTATCTGCAATATGCATTCGCGAACTCGTATTCAAACCCAAATTAAAACACTTTATTATTGGCACTACTTTAGTGTTGCGGTTTTTAAGTTTTATAATAATATCTTTATCCTTATTAGTATACACCTACTTTACTAATACTAATGAAATTACACTTATTGTTTTAATTATTGCGGCTAGTTATTTATTTAAAATTAGTGATGTTATTTCTTATTTTTTTATTGCAAATAAAAATTATAAATATGTTTTTATCTGTAAAATTATAACGTTAGTTTTTGTTTTAATAGTTCAATATTATGGAGTTATTAATAAATTTAGTGTGTTTTATTTTGCAAGTATTTTATTTTTTGAAGGCATTATAGAAACTGTAATTTATTATCTAATAAACGCATACTCAAAACAATTAAAATTACTAAAGTTAAAATGGTCTTCTAAAATTGCAAAACAGTTATTACACTCTGCTTTACCATTATTAATCTCTAATTTTATTATTGTTTTTTATATCTCTATTGATAATTTTTTTATTAACTATTACCTTGGTTCGTCTGCCAATGGTGTATTATCTGTTGTAGATTTCTTAGTTATTTTTATTACATGGAATATTGGTGCAGCTTTTATTTATGGTCTCTATCCTGCTTTAGCAGAATGTTATTTAAACGATAAGACATTATATGCAAAAAGGTTGAAATTTATGGCTACAATAGTTTTAATATTTGGCATTTGTATTGGTCTATTTTACACCTTTTTTGGAGATTACATTATAGAAACACAATACGAAAGTAGTTTTAATAATGCTAAACTACCTCTTAAAATTTTTGCATGGTCTCCTCTATTTATTTTTATGGGAATGTTGTTAGAAAAACATTTAGTTAACCAAAATAAGCTACTAAGGAACGTATATCGTTTTATTCTAGGCTGCTGTTTTAATGCGATTTTATGTATTTTATTAATTCCTGAATATAAACTTGTTGGAGCTGCAATAGCGGTTTTAGTAAGTCACTTTATTACTAACATTCTTTTTGTGTTTTTCTATAAGTCTTACAGAAAAAATATATTAATACTATTATCTATCAAGACTAAGTAGTAATGTCCTTAAAAAGCTACTTTTTTTTAGGAGCTTTTTTGCGTTAGGGATTGAATGGTCTGTTTGAGCTCCTCGAAGAGAGCGAGTAGTGAAAGCCCGACCTTTAGGTAACGCCAAAATTATATGTTAAACTATTCTAAAAAAAAATAGTTTTACTTTAACTTTGTAAGTAGATGAAAATACTACAAATAAACACATTGAAGTTAAGCATACTTGCACTCCTGTTCTTTAGTTTTAATTTGAATTATGCGCAAGAAAAATTTACATTAAGTGGTGTAATAAAAGATCTAAACACCAACGAAACTTTAATTGGTGTAACACTACTTTTTCCAGAGCTAAATACTGGTACTTCTACAAATGAATACGGTTTTTATTCTATTACCTTACCTAAAGGTGACTACAAATTAGCAATAAGTTATATTGGTTATACCGATAAAACAGAAATTATTAGTTTAGATATAAATAGTAAACGCGATTTTATTTTAAGTGAGGCTACAGAGACTTTAGACGAGGTAATATTATCAGAAAACATAGAAAAATTAAGTATTAGAAAACCACAAATGAGTGTTAATGTTTTAACGTCTTCTACTATAAAACAAATTCCTGTAGTACTAGGTGAGGCAGACGTTTTAAAGGCTATTACATTATTACCTGGAGTTACAAACGCTGGAGAAGGTGCTTCTGGATTTAATGTTCGTGGTGGTGCTGCAGATCAAAATTTAATACTATTGGACGAGGCTACTGTATTTAACTCTTCTCACCTTTTTGGTTTATTTTCTGTATTTAATCCAGATGCTATTAAGGATTTAAAATTATATAAAGGTGGCATTCCTGCAAGATATGGTGGTCGTGTATCTTCGGTTTTAGATATTTACCAAAAAGAAGGAAATAGTAAAGCGTTTCATGCCAATGGTGGTATAGGTATAGTATCTAGTCGGTTACTAGTTGAAGGCCCTTTAAAAAAAGATAAAGGCTCTTTTCTATTAGGAGGAAGAAGTAGTTATGCACATTTATTTTTACCGCTTTTCGATTTAGACAATGTTGCCTATTTCTACGATTTAAACACAAAGTTAAGCTACAAACTAAACGATAATAATAACATTTACTTATCTGGTTATTTTGGTAGAGATGTATTTAATCTAGCAAATAGTTTTGAAAACACTTACGGAAACACAATAGTAAATTTTAGATGGAACCATTTATTTAACGACAAACTGTTTTCTAACATGTCGCTTATTTATTCGGATTATTTTTACGGTTTGAATCTTGATTTTGTTGAATTTAAATGGAATTCTGGTATTCAAAATTTTAATTTCAAGTACGATTTTAAACACTATCTAAGCACCAAATTTAAATTACAATATGGCTTAAATAGTATTTATTACAAATTTAATCCTGGAGAAATAGAACCTTCCACTCCTACTTCTGGAATAAACGAAGATAAATTAACCAATAAGTATGCTTTTGAAAATGCTATATATATTGACGCAGAACATAAAGTTTTAGACAATCTTACTCTTGCATACGGTTTGAGATTAAGCACTTTCCAACGCTTGGGACAAAGCGAGTTAAATATTTACGAAAACAATCAAGCAGTAACCTTTAATAACGATTTTCAAATATACCAAAGTGCAGAACCTATTGGTACAGAATCTGCTAGCAGAAGTAAAACCATTAAAGCTTTTGCTAATTTAGAACCTCGATTTTCTGCAGCATATCAGTTTAATCGTAATACTTCTGTAAAAACAAGTTATAACCGTATTTCGCAATATTTGCATTTATTATCTAACACAAGTTCACCTACTCCATTGGATGTTTGGGCTCCAAGTGGGAAGTTTATTAAACCTCAAATTTTAGATCAGTATGCAATTGGATATTTTAAAAATTTAAAAGATGGAGAGTATTCTTTAGAAATAGAAAGTTATTATAAAGATGTAAGAAACCGAATCGATTATATTGATGGTGCAAACCTAATAGCTAACGATGCAATAGAGCGCGTTATATTAAACGGAAAAGCCAGAGCTTACGGTCTAGAAGTCTTGTTTAGAAAAAACGAAGGTCGTCTAAAAGGTTGGATTGCTTATACAATATCTAAATCTGAACAAAAAACAGAAGGTAGAACTCCCAACGAAATTGGTATTAATAATGGTAATTGGTACAATACAGGTTACGACAGAACACACGATTTATCTATAACCAGTAGTTATAACTTAAATAAAAAATGGGATTTTAATGCCAATTTCCTTTTCCAAACAGGACGACCAACAACCTATCCAAATGGACAATATAGCTATAATGGCATAATTGTACCTAATTACAGCCCTAGAAACTCTACAAGGTTAACAAGTTATCATCGACTAGATTTTTCTGCAACTTACACACCAAAACCAGACAAAACAAAAGGCTGGCAAGGCTCATGGGTATTTGGGTTATACAATGCGTATAATAGAAGAAATGCAGCATCAATCTCTTTCGCACAAAACGAAGACACTGGTAATAATGAAGCAACACGCTTATCTATTTTTGGAGCTGTACCATCAGTATCATATAACTTTAAATTTTAAACAATGAAAAATAGACTATATCTATTAATAATATTATTTACTTTTTCTGCTTGCGAAGATGTTATAAATTTACAAGTGCCGAGTGCAGAACCTCGATTAGTAATAGATGCTTCACTAAATTGGTTCGAAGGAACTTCTGGTAATAATCAAACTATAAAATTATCGCTCTCTGCTCCTTTTTTTAATGACCAAATACCTATTGCTACTGGTGCAACAGTACTAGTTAATGATCAAAATAATAACGTTTTTAATTTTTTAGACACAAACTCTAATGGAACTTACGAATGTTTCGATTTTAACCCTCAATTAAACCAAGAGTACAACTTAACCATTACATACAATGGTGAAACTTATATTGGGTCTGAAACAATGATGACTGTTACACCAATAGATTTTATAGAACAAAACGATGATGGCGGATTTTCGGGAGAAGAAATCGAAATAAAAGCTTTCTATACAGATCCCGAAAGCGAAGAAAACTTTTATTTATTCGAATTTAAAGAACAAAATGAAACTAATCCTTCTTTAGAAGTCTATGATGATGAATTTACTAACGGAAATCAAATTTTTGCCTTCTATTCTAATCCTGAAACCGAAATTGGAAACCAATTAAACATTAAAAACTATGGTATTTCAAAACAATTTTACGAATTCGTTTTCCTCCTATTACAACAAACATCAGATGCAGGTGGAGGACCTTTTGAACTGCAACCAGCAACAGTTCGCGGTAATTGTATAAATCAAACAAATCCAGAAAATTTTCCATTTGGTTACTTTAGGGTTTCACAGGCAAACGAATTAATTTATACCATAGAATAATTTTTTTCTGGGCGTTACCAAGCCATGCAAAAAAGCATGACTTCGTCGTGTCATTCGCTATATCTTTTTTTTGCATAAATGCAACAAAAAAAAGGATGCCACTACTACCACTAACGCAAATAAAAAAATAACTCATAGCAATTGTAAAACATAAATAAATATCCATATTTGATTATTTTAGTAACTTCTAAATTAAAAATCTGGATGCATCTTTTTCAATATATAATACTATAATTGTTAACATAAAGTTATAATTAATATAAACTAATAATAATTTAAGATGATATTAACTTATTAAAAGTGACCTAATCTTATTTTTTACCTATTTTTATAAATCATCAATCAAAAAAACTAAACCAATGAATAAAAAAAGAATTGCCTTCATAATAGGTGCAATCATCTTACTAGTATTAGCTTTTTCATATTTTAATTCTAGTAGTGAAAAAGATGCTTTTATTACCGCTAAAGTAGTAAAAGGCACTTTTTTAAATGAAGTCTATATTTCTGGAGAAGCCCAATCTACAAGTTCAAAAAAAATTAACGGTCCAAGTAATGCTCGAAGATTTAATATCTATCAAATAAAAATTCAAGATTTAGTAGCTGAAGGTACTATTGTAAAAAAAGGAGATTATATAGGAAAACTGGATGCTTCCGAAGTAAATGGTAAAATTAATGAAGCCCAATTAAACTTAGAAAAAGCAAAATCTAAATATACACAACAACAACTCGACACCACTTTAACGCTTAAACAAGAACGTAACTCTATTAAAGATTTGTTATTTGATATTGAAGAAGACAGTTTAGAATTGATTCGCTCAACATACGAGCCTCCAGCTACTATTAGATCATTAGAAAATAAAATAGAGAAAACAGAAAGAGATTTAAGGGAAAAGAAAGCAGATTATTCTATAAAAAAGAGACAAGCAAATGCTAAAATGATAGAAGTAGGAACTGAGGTTTCTAAAATGAATAAACAAATAGAAGAACTATCAACTTTACAAAAAGAATTTACCATCCATTCTGAAGATGAAGGCATGGTAACTTATGTAAAAGAATGGAATGGTACTAAAAAGAAAGTAGGCTCAACTATATCACCTTGGGAACCTGCTATTGCAAGTTTACCAGATTTAACAAAAATGGAATCTAAAACCTATAGTAACGAAGTTGATATTAGAAAGATAAAAAAAGGATTAACAACAAAAATTGGCTTTGATGCTTTTCCTGATATAGAATTAGATGGAGTTATTACTGATGTAGCCAATGTGGGAGAAACTAAAGCAGGTTCCGACATTAAACTTTTTCAAGTTTTAATAGAACTGAATGAAACACATGAAAACATTAGACCAGGAATGACAACTTCCAACAAAATACTAATAGATAAACAAGAAGATGTTTTAATGATTCCTTTAGAAGCTATTTTTTCTAAAGACTCAATTAGTTATACTTATGTAAAATCCGGGTTATCTATAGAAAAAAAACAAGTAGAATTAGGCCAATCTAATAACGAAGTTGTAATTATAAAAAAAGGATTAAAAAAAGATGATACTGTTTATTTAAATAAACCAGAAGACTTAAACAAAAAGAGTATAACGCTATTAAAATAAAGATGATAGATAAAATACTTTTAGAAAAACTAAAATCTAATTTTAGTGAAGCTTATTGGTTTATTAAAACCAATAAAGTTAGAACCTTTTTAACAGCATTAGGAATTATTTTTGGTGTGGCTTCAGTAATAACAATGCTTGCCATAGGAAATGGTGCAGAAAAAGAAATATTAGCTCAATTAGAATTAGTAGGTGTAAACAACATTGTTGTTACGCCTATAATGGATGAAGAAAATGAAAATGCCGAGGAAAATAATGAAAATGCTAGCAGTACAGAGTCTAAACGTTTTTCTAAAGGTCTTGATATATTAGATGCTATCAGCGCTCAAAAAAACATACCTAGTATAAAACTAGTGAGTCCTGAAATAATTTTAAATACTTATGTCATTAATAATGGTAGGCAAAACTCTGTAAAACTTGTTGGTATATCTCCTGCCTTTTTTGAATCTTCAAATATAAATTTAGAAAGTGGTAAAAGTTTTTCAGATTTTCAAATAAAGAACGCGCTACCCATATGCATAGTAGGTAAAAAAGTTGAAAAAAAATTATTCACTGGAGAAAGTGCAATAGGAAAACAAATTAAGGTTAAAGACGTTTGGCTAAAAGTTATTGGTGTTATTGAAGAAAAATTAATTTCAAACAAATCACAAGAGAATTTAGGCATAAGAGATCTAAATGAAGATATTTACATACCAATAAACACCTTTTTGGTGCGCTATAAAGACAGAAAAATAATTAGCGATAAAATTGGTGCTCAAAACAGAGATCAAAATGGTCCAAAAAAAAGAATACCCAGAGGTAATTACCATCAAATAGATAAACTAACCTTGCAAGTTTCTAATTCTAACGAACTAAAAGCTACTGCTGAAGTTTTAAGCAAAATGCTTAGACGCAGACATAATGATGTTTTAGATTTTGAAATAACCATTCCTATTCAACTTCTAAAGCAACAACAAAAAACAAAACAAATATTTAATGTTGTTTTAATAATTATAGCAGGAATATCACTATTAATTGGAGGTATTGGTATTATGAATATTATGCTAGCTTCTGTATTAGAAAGAACTAAAGAAATAGGAATAATTAGAGCTATTGGAGCTACAGAAGAAGATGTTATTCTACAGTTTCTATCAGAATCTGTACTAATTAGTGTTGGTGGAGGCATTATAGGTATTATTCTAGGTATAATTGGCGCTTATGTAATAGAAATATTTTCTGGAATAGAAACCGTACTTACGTTAAATTCAATCCTAATCTCATTTTTTATAGCAGTAATTGTCGGACTCGTATTTGGGATATTTCCTGCAAAAGCTGCAGCTAGAAAAAAACCTATTCAAGCTCTAAGATCAGAATAATAAATATGAAAAAAATTCTCCTTATTATAATCGTTATTTTTCCATTTTTCAATAATGCGCAATCAAAAAAACTAACGCTTAAAGAAGCTATTGAGATAGCTAAAAAAAAATCGCCTGATTATAAAATTAATCTAAATAGAAATCAATCTAGTTATTGGAGATTTAAACGCTATAAAGCTAGTTTTTTACCAGAACTTAGACTTAATGCTGTTTTACCAGAATACAATAATGCTGTTAGAAGAATAACAAATGATGCAGGACAAGATGTTTTTGTAAACCAAAACCAATTGGTTATTCAAGGTGGTTTATCTATATCTCAAACCGTACCTTATACTGGAGGTACTTTATCTATAAACACTAATCTAGAACGTGTTAATCTTTTTGGAGTTGATAATAGTATTGGTTATTCAGTTATTCCTTTTACTGTTAATTATTTTCAAAATTCAATTTTATATAATCCATTTAAATGGGATAAAAAAATAGAACCTTTAATATACGAAGAGGCAAAAAGAGACTTTATAGAAAATATGCAACAAATATCGGTTAGTACTTCAAATAGGTATTTTCAATTACTTAAAGCGCAAATGCAATTAGAAATTGCAGAAACTAATTTGTCAAACCAAGATACACTGTTTCAAATTTCAAAAGGCAGATATAGAGTTGGTAAAATTGCAGAAAACGAGTTATTACAAATGGAGTTAAGGTATCTAAATTCTAAAAACACTGTAACAACAAATACAATAGAAGTAAAAAGAGCTTCTCAAAATTTAGTTCGCTATTTAGAATTAGAAACTGAAGAGTTAATATTAGATGTTCCTAAAGAATTACCACTTTTTGAAGTGAACATAGAAAAAGCAATAGAAGAGGCAGAATCTAATAGAAAAGCTGTTATAGAATTTAGAAGACAACGATTAGAAGGCGAAAAAGAATTAGCATTTCAAAAAGGAAATAATCGATTAGAATTAGGGATATCTGCTAATTTTGGTATATCTCAAAATGGAGACGATTTCAATAATCTTTTCAATAATTTTAATCAACAACAAAGTGTTAGAGTTACCGTTGGTATTCCAATATTTGATTGGGGAGTATCAAAGTCAAGACGTAAAATGGCTGAGGCTAATTTGGATCTAATTAACAATAATATAAATCAAGACAGACAAGAATTTGAGCAAGAAATATACCTTCATGTTTTAAATTGGTCCAATCAAAGAAATTTCTTGTTAACATCAGAAAAGGCAAAAGAAATTTCAATGAAACGTTACGACATTTCTAAAAAAAGATATGTTTTAAATAAAGTAACCATTACAGATTTGAATATTGCTTTAGAAGAAAGAGATAGAGCGGTACTTTTATATTTAAATTCTCTTGAAAAATTCTGGCAAGATTACTATATATTAAGACAGCTTACTCTCTACGATTTTATAAACAACAAAAAAATAGAAGTTGAAGATATACTTTATAATTAAAATCATGTACTAATTCCTTTTTAATAATATGTCATTTATAAAAACAACAGAACAAGATTCAAACTACAATAATTTAGAACAGATGTCTGTTAAAGAATTATTAGTTAATATTAACAAAGAAGACAAAACCGTTCCTTTAGCTGTAGAGAAAGTATTACCTCAAATTGAAAAACTAATAGAACAGATTGTTTTAAAATTAAAATCTGGAGGAAGACTGTTTTATATTGGAGCAGGTACAAGTGGTAGATTAGGCATTGTTGATGCATCAGAGTGTCCTCCAACCTTTGGAGTTCCTCATGAAATGGTTATAGGTTTAATTGCTGGTGGTGATAAAGCAATTAGGAAAGCCGTAGAATTTGCTGAAGACTCGATAAATCAAGGTTGGAAAGATTTACAAAATTATAGTATATCTAAACATGATATTGTTATTGGTATAGCAGCATCAGGAACAACACCTTATGTCATTAAAGCTCTAAAAGAATGTAACAGTAATAACATCGTTACTGGTTCGATATCGTGTAATAAAAATAGCCCATTATCATTAACAGCAAACTTTCCAGTTGACATAGTAGTCGGTCCAGAATTTGTCACTGGTAGTTCTAGAATGAAAGCAGGAACAGCTCAAAAACTAGTACTTAATATGTTAACAACTTCATCTATGATTAAACTTGGGAAAGTTAAAGGAAATAAAATGGTAGATATGCAACTTAGCAATAATAAACTAATAGATAGAGGCGTAAAAATGATAATGTCAGAACTTAATATTGATGAACAAAAAGCAAAAGACTTATTAAAAAAAAATTACAATGTAAGATCATCTATTAATGCATATAATACTTATCATAATGGAAACTAAAAAAACCGATAAAGAAGTATTAACAAAAGGCTTAAAAAAAATGGCGTTTTCTCTAATATTAATGTTCTTAAGCCCAATAATAATATACATTGCTTTTAGTAATCAAGAAAAACAACTGTATATTCCTTTGTTAATAATAGGAGTATTAGGGTGTAGCCTAGCTATATATTTTGCATTTAAAGGGCTAAATACAATACTAGACAGCATGTTTAAAAATAACAAAACTAATTAATTGTAGTTTCAGTTGGTTTTGGTGTTGAAGGATTATATCCAAAATCAGGATCTTCTATAGTAATATTTAATCGATCTAAAATAAAACCAATCATCGCATAATGATGTATTGTATGACTGTTAGCTTGAGATAACAATGCAGAATAGGTATAATCAATTTCAATTTTTCCATCTCCTAAATCATCAATCACAACAACCTTATCTTTACTTAAATTTTCAAGACTATTCAATTTACTAACGATACTGTTATAATATTCAATAGCAGAATCACAACATGCTTCTACAATTAAATCTCTTTTTCTAGAAGTTAAATCAATTTTACCATTCTCATTTAATTCTAGAGAGCAATAATAAAAATCATAAAGGTGTCTAATATGAGAACCAATACTAGAATAATATGGAGAAACAGAAGCATTACTAAGCTCTTCGTTAGAAAGTTGTGTTAATATATTTTTAGATTTACTAAGAGTTAATAACGTAGATTCAATAATTCTTTTCATAAAAACAAATTTAACTAGAATTTAATTAATATGGAATAACATAATGCTTTTTTTGTATATCCGTAAATACTAATAATTGATAATTTTTCATGATCTTAATAAAAAAATACAGTTATAAATATTTTCAGTTTTACAGCAGAATTTGATAGCGAATAATCCTGCCGTACTCACTTTAAAGAGGAGAGAGATAAAATAGGTGTAATTTGTAAAAAATGTTCTCATAAAGAACATTATTGGATAAAAAGCCAATGGAATTATGATTGTAAACAATGCAGAAGTCGTACTCTACGAAGTAGAACTAATTATGCAAAGTTCAAACTTATCATTTCTGATTTGGTATAAAACGATATTTCTGCTTACAGCAACAAAGAAAGGTTTTTCATCAAAAAAAATATAGCATCAATTAGACTTAAAACGTTATGAGCCTGTTTTGGCAATGGTTCATAAATTGCGAAAAGCAATGGGTAAAAAAGAAGATAAATATACTCTAGAAGGTATGATAGAG
>NZ_JALZVX010000100.1 GCF_023299985.1 Lacinutrix sp.
TAAACAATTGCAGACTTCAACTTTCGCCAAAATAACAAAAAGAAGTACTTTTATAAAATGAATCTACCTTTCATTTCAGATAAAACCTACACTAATATAGATTATACAACCAACAATCTACCAAAAGCAGAATACGATAATTGCACATTTAAAAACTGTAATTTTAGTAATACATACCTATCTGGATTCTCATTTTTAGAATGTGAGTTTGTAAATTGTAACTTTAGCTCAGTTAAATTAGGAGACACGGCTTTTAAAGACGTTACTTTTAACGACTGTAAATTAGTTGGCACACCTTTTAACGAATGCAATTCGTTTTTATTAGCAATGACATTTAATCAATGCCAACTCAATCTAGCTTCTTTTTACAATTTAAAACTAAACAACACAGCTTTTAATAATTGTAAACTTGAAAAGACAGATTTTACTGAAACCAATTTATCACAATCCATTTTTAACAAATGTGATTTAAACCAAGCTGTTTTTGACAACTCCAATTTAGAAAAAGTAGATTTTTTAACAGCTTACAACTACTCTATTTCGCCTTCAAAAAACAAAATAAAAGGAGCTAAATTTTCTAAAAATGAAATTTTAGGCCTTTTAAAAGACTACAATATTATAATTGAATAATTTTTAGCCTCTTAAATTATCAATTTAATAAATTGAAAGACTAATAATTATTAACTAAATAAATCCATTAAAGTCAACGACTTCATACTTTAAAATAGTTTTGAAATTTTGTACATTTGCTAACCGAAACTTTTTCGGAATTTTACGAATTAAAATATCCTATTTATATGTCAACAACACCAAAAATCATTTATACAAAAACAGATGAAGCTCCTGCTTTAGCAACACGTTCTTTTTTACCTATTGTTGAAGCTTTTGTAAAGTCTTCAGGAATTAATATAGAAACTAAAGACATTTCTCTAGCTGCTAGAATATTAGCTGTATTTCCAGATTTTTTAAATGATGACCAAAAGGTGACTGACGATTTAGCTTTTTTAGGAGAATTAGCTAAAAAACCAGAAGCGAATATTATAAAATTACCTAATATTAGTGCTTCTGTTCCACAATTAAAAGCTGCAATAACAGAACTTCAAGAGCAAGGATTTGCGATTCCTAGTTATCCAGATGAAGCTACAACCGCTACAGATAAGGACATACAATCTCGCTATAATAAAATTAAAGGTAGTGCTGTAAATCCAGTATTACGTGAAGGTAACAGTGATAGACGTGCACCAAAAGCAGTAAAAAATTACGCAAAAAAGAATCCACATTCTATGGGTCCATGGACTAAAGATTCTAAATCTCATGTCGCAACAATGACTGCTGGAGATTTTGCACATAACGAAAAATCTACAACTTTAGCAGAAGCTACTTCTGTAAAAATTGTACATACTGATGCTAACGGAAACGCAACAACATTAAAAGATAACTTAGCTTTATTACAAGGTGAAATTATAGATGCTACTGTAATGAGTAAAAAAGCTTTATTAAGCTTTTTAGAAGCACAAGTTGCAGATGCTAAAGCTAACAACGTATTGTTTTCTTTACACATGAAAGCAACAATGATGAAAGTAAGTGATCCAATTATTTTTGGACATGCTGTTCGTGTATTCTTTAAATATTTATTTGCCAAACATGGTGATACTTTTGAAGAAATAGGTGTTGATGTAAATAATGGTTTTGGTAACTTATTAAGTAACTTAAACGAATTACCCGAAGCTAAACGTACAGAAATTGAAGCAGATATTAAAACAGCTTTAGAAAATGGACCTGCTGTAGCAATGGTTAATAGCGATAAAGGTATTACAAATTTACACGTACCAAGTGATGTTATTATTGATGCGTCTATGCCAGCAATGATTCGTACTTCTGGACAAATGTGGAATGCAGAAGGAAAATTACAAGATACTAAAGCAGTAATTCCAGATAGTAGTTATGCAGGAATTTATACAGCTACTTTCGATTTCTGTAAAGAACATGGTGCTTTCGATCCAACAACAATGGGAACTGTTCCTAATGTTGGTTTAATGGCTCAGAAAGCTGAAGAATATGGTTCTCATGATAAAACATTTGAAATCGCCTCTAACGGTAAAGTTGAAGTGATAGATACTGATGGGACTACTTTATTATCTCACGATGTAGAAACTGGAGATATTTGGCGTATGTGCCAAGTAAAAGATGCTCCAATCCAAGATTGGGTAAAGCTTGCAGTTACAAGAGCTAGAGCATCAGAAACTCCAGCTGTTTTCTGGTTAGACCAAAACAGAGCACACGATGCACAATTAATAGAAAAAGTAAATACGTATTTAAAAGACCACGATACTAACGGATTAGATTTAAGAATCTTATCTCCTATTGATGCTACAATTTTTACTTGTAAAAGAATAAAAGAAGGCTTAGATACTATTTCTGTTTCTGGAAATGTTTTACGAGATTATTTAACAGATTTATTTCCAATTCTTGAAGTTGGAACAAGTGCAAAAATGTTATCTATTGTTCCATTAATGAATGGTGGAGGTTTATTTGAAACTGGAGCTGGTGGATCTGCACCAAAACACGTGCAACAATTTACAGAAGAAAACCACTTACGTTGGGATTCTTTAGGAGAATTTTTAGCCTTAGCTGTTTCTCTTGAGCATTTTAGCCAAGTCAATAACAACCCAAAAGCAAAAATTTTAGGTGATGCTTTAGATAATGCTACCGAAACTTTATTAGAAAACAAAAAAGGACCTAGCCGTAAAGCTGGTGAATTAGATAATAGAGGTTCTCACTTTTATTTAGCTATGTATTGGGCTCAAGAGTTAGCAAACCAAACTAATGATAGTGACTTAGCTAAAGAATTTGCACCACTTGCAAAACAACTAGCAGATAATGAAACTACTATTGTAAAAGAGCTTAACGAAATACAAGGAGTTGCTGTTAATATTGGTGGTTATTACGAGCCAAAAGAAGCTTTAATTACTGAAGCTATGCGTCCAAGTAAAACATTAAATGGTATTTTAGGATAGAAATTTTATATTGAAGTAAAAAAAGCTCCCTTTAGGGAGCTTTTTTT
>NZ_JALZVX010000101.1 GCF_023299985.1 Lacinutrix sp.
TGGTGGTGTTTTAGAGCCTTTACAAGCCGCTCCAGTTATTATTGAAGATGGTGCTTTTATTGGTTCGCGATGTATTGTTGTAGAAGGTGTACGTGTGGAAAAAGAAGCTGTTTTAGGTGCTAATGTAGTATTGACTATGAGTACTAAAATTATAGATGTTACTGGAGACGAACCTATAGAAACAAAAGGTTTGGTTCCTGCACGTTCTGTTGTGATACCTGGTAGTTACACCAAAAAATTTCGTGCTGGAGAGTTTCAAGTACCTTGTGCTTTAATTATTGGAAAGCGTAAAGAAAGTACAAATAAAAAGACGTCTTTAAATGATGCGCTTCGTGAGTATAATGTAGCAGTTTAATTAGTTGGCAGTTTACAGTCTTCAGTTGGCAGTATCTACTGAGGACTGAAGACCGAATACTGAAGACCGAATATTGAGGACTTAGAAAATGAAGATATTAGTAATACAACAAAAAATGATTGGCGATGTGCTTACAAGTAGTATTCTATTTGAAGCCTTACGTGCAAAATATCCTGAAGCGCAGTTAGATTACCTTATTAACTCTCACACTTTAGCTGTTGTAGAAAACAATACTAATATTGATAATTTTATTTTATTTACTAAACAAGAAGAAAATAGCAAACGTGCTCTTTTAAGGTTTGCAAAGTCCTTAAAGCATAAAAAATATGATGTTATAATCGATGTGTATTCTATACTATCCAGTAATATTATTACACTGTTTTCTAAAGCAAAAATTAAAATTTCTTACTACAAATATTATACTACATTTATATACCATTATAATATTAAAAGACAAACCAAAACAGAAACTAAATCTGGTTTGGCTATTGTAAATAGATTACAATTATTAAAACCTTTAGGTATTGATATTACAGAGGCAAAACCAAAAATACATTTAACTAAAGAGGAGATTACTAGTAGCAAACAGTTTTTAAAAAACCAAGGTATAGACTTTAAGAAACCTCTTTATATGATTAGTGTTTTAGGAAGTGGCACTAACAAAACCTATCCTTTTGCTTTTATGGCTAAAGTTATAGATACTATTGCAAAACAAACAGGTGGACAGTTACTGTTTAACTATATTCCCAATCAAAAAGAACAAGCACAAGCCATTTATAATTTATGCAGGCCAGAGACACAAAAACTTATTTTCTTTGATATCTTCGGAAAAAACCTTCGCGAATTTTTAGCCATTACTAAACATTGCACTGCATTAATTGGTAACGAAGGAGGTGCCATTAATATGGCTAAAGCGTTAGATGTAAAAACATTTGCAATTTTCTCTCCATGGATAAGTAAAGATGCCTGGAGTCTCTTTGAAGACAATAAGCAAAACGTTTCTGTACATTTAAAAGATTTTAAACCTGAATTTTATAACAATAAGAACGAAAAAGATATAAAAAAAGACGCTTTAGCGCTTTACCAAGAATTTTCACCATCCTTTTTCGATAAAAAATTAAATGTATTTTTACAGCAAACTACAAATCTTTAAATGCAAAAGTTAACTGCTATAATACCAACTAAAAACGAGATCGATAATATTGAGGCTGTTATAGCATCTGTAGATTTTGCAGATGAAATTATAGTAATCGATAGTTATAGCAACGATGGTACTTATGAAAAAGCTTGCACTTTAGCTACTAAAGTAATACAGCGTACTTTCGATTTTTATGGTGCTCAAAAAAACCATGCTATTTCTCAAGCAAAACATGATTGGGTTTTATTAATTGATGCAGACGAGCGTGTGACTCCAGAATTAAAGTCTGAAATAATTTCAACCTTAAATCAAAACCAACTTAACCATAATGCGTTTAGCATAAAACGCATTAACCATTTTATGGGACAACGTGTTAATTATAGTGGCTGGAGAAACGATAGTGTTATAAGACTTTTTAAAAGAGATGCTTGTAAATATGATAGCAGACATGTACACGAAGCACTTAAAGTAGATGGAACTATTGGGTTATTAAAACATAAACTATTACACTATTCGTATCGAAGTTTTGATGAATACATGCAAAAAATGAATACTTATGCTAGTTTACAAGCTAAAGATTACGATAAAAAAACAGGACGTTTAACACCTTATCATTTTATAATTAAACCTTTTTGGGGATTTATAAAACACTACATCGTACAAAGTGGATTTCGAGATGGTGTTGTTGGCTTAACTATTGGTTATGTTCAAGGATATGTAGTATTTATACGTTATGTAAAGTTATGGTTATTAAGAAAAAACCGCAACTAATCGTATTTTTTCCAAAATTTAAACTTCTTTTTTAATCTTCTACGTCTGTGAAAAGACTCTTGAAACGCTTCTGTTTCATGCCACATTAAGTTATAGACTTTCTGGTAATCTTCATTCATTAATTTAGCATACTCATGGCTCATTATTTCAATCATATTTTTATGAGTGGTAAGCTTAGCAAAGTTTTTTATGCGTTTCTCGAAGGTCATGGTTTCAAAATTCATTCGGTTTAAATCCACCAAATAAAATTTATAGTCGCCATCGTTATATTTAATTAGTGTATTTCCTGGAGAATGATCTAGAAAGTTAATTCCCTTTTCATGTAAATTAAAAGTAAACCTTGTAAAGGCACGTAAAATGTCTTCGTAATTAGGAATATTAAAATCTGTGGTTAGTTCTCGATAAGTAATGTCGTCGTTTAACTGCTCGCTTACATAATAACTTTTACCAAATAATAATCCTGTGCTTAGTTCGAAAAATGCTACTGGTTCTGGAGTACCAACAGATAGTGCTTTTAATGTATTTGCATACTCAAAAGACCGTTG
>NZ_JALZVX010000102.1 GCF_023299985.1 Lacinutrix sp.
AAAGAAGAAATAATAGATATTTACAACAAACCATTAATGGAATTACTCTATGATGCAGCAACAATTCATCGTTTGCATCACGATCCAAATACGGTTCAAGTTAGTACTTTACTGTCTATAAAAACTGGTGGTTGTCCAGAGGATTGTGGTTATTGTCCGCAAGCTGCAAGATATCACACAGATATTGAAGGCAACGATTTAATGTCTGTTCAGCAAGTAAAAGCGCAAGCTTTACGTGCAAAATCTTCTGGAAGTTCTCGTGTTTGTATGGGAGCAGCTTGGCGTAATGTAAAAGATGGTGAAGAGTTTGATCAAGTTCTAGAAATGGTACGTACCATAAACAAACTAGATATGGAAGTGTGTTGTACCTTAGGTATGATTACAGAAAACCAAGCACAGCGTCTAGCAGAAGCTGGTTTATATGCATATAATCACAATCTGGATTCATCCGAAGAATATTACAAAGAAGTTATTTCTACTCGTGGTTACGAAGACCGTTTAGAGACTATAGATAACGTTCGTAAAACAAATGTAACTGTTTGTTCTGGTGGTATTATAGGTATGGGAGAAGCCATTGGAGATAGAGCTGGAATGTTAGTGGCTTTAGCTACTTTAAATCCGCAGCCAGAATCTGTGCCAATAAATGCTTTAGTAGCTGTTGAAGGAACTCCTTTGGCAGAAGAAGAACCAGTTTCAATTTGGGATATGATTAGAATGGTAGCAACAACAAGAATAGTAATGCCAGAAACACAAGTGCGTTTAAGTGCTGGAAGAACAGAAATGAGTCGCGAAGGTCAAGCCATGTGTTTCTTTGCTGGTGCAAATTCTATTTTTGCCGGAGACAAGCTTTTAACAACACCAAATCCGGATGTGAATGAGGATATGAAAATGTTTAAAATGCTAGGTTTGAATCCGCAAAAGCCATTCATTAAAAAAATGCAGCCTGAAACTGTCGAAGCTTCAAATTCTAAATATGAAGCATTAGGCGAAAAACCAAAATGGACTAGACCAGAGCATAAAATTGAACGTAACGAAGAGGCTAAACAACAGGCTAAATTGTCTAAATAATTTAACGACTTAACTTAAGAATTTTAGTTTAGTCTCATTTACTTAACTTTGATTGACTAATTATTCGATCTTTTGAAACTAAATCTTCAACATATTCCTCGTGTAGAAACAATTTCAAAAGAGGATTTTATAAAAAACTATTTTAAACCACAAAAACCTGTGGTTATTGAGCGTTTTATACACCATTGGCCAGCATATAAAAAATGGAATCTAGATTACATTAAAAATATTGCAGGAGAAAAAACAGTGCCACTCTACGATGACAGACCAGTAGATTACAAAGATGGTTTTAATGAGCCTCACGCAAAAATGAAGATGAGCGATTATATTGACTTGTTAAAACGTGAGCCTACAAAATTCAGGATTTTTCTATGGAATGTTTTAAAAGAAGTACCTCAACTTCAAAAAGACTTTACATTTCCCGATTTTGGATTGCGCTTAATGAAAAAAATGCCAATGCTATTTTTTGGTGGTACAGACTCACATACTTTTATGCACTATGATATAGATTTAGCAAATATTTTTCATTTTCATTTTCAAGGTAAAAAGCAAGTTATTCTATTCGATCAAAAACAAAATAAGTATTTATATAAAATACCTCACTCCTTGATTGTTAGAGAAGATATAGATTTTTCTAACCCAGATTTTAAAAAATGGCCAGCTTTACAAAAAGCAAAAGGCTGTGAATGTGAGCTTAATCATGGAGAAGTTTTATACATACCAGAAGGCTATTGGCATTACATGAGTTACATTACACCTGGTTTTTCTATGAGTTTACGAGCCATTGCAAGGCATCCAAAAAACTTAGGAAAAGCCATTTATAATATAATTGTAATGCGTAATTTTGACAACTTAATGCGACGTTTAAAAGGTCAAGATTGGATAGACTGGAAAAACAGACAAGCAATAAAAAATAATAAATAAATTATAAAATGAAAAAAATACTATTTGTTTTAGCAGTACTAAGCGTATCGCTTATTAATGCACAAGCTTTTGAAGGAAAGGGAGATCAAAAATTTCAAATTGGAGGAAACTTTCAAGATTTGGCTTCTGGAATAAATGTAAGTTACGATTATGGTCTTGGAGAAAATATTTCTATAGGTATATCATCAACTTACGCTTTAAATGTTAAAAACAACGACATTTTAGATGCAGATTTTATAGATCGTTTTGATATTAAAGCACGATTTAATGCAAACCTTGGAAACGTTATTAATATTGATGAAAATTTCGATGTTTATCCTGGATTAAGTTTAAGTACTAAAAATTTTGGTGGACATTTAGGGTTTCGTTATTTGTTTACTGATGGTTTTGGCGTGTATTCAGAATTTAACACACCTTTAGCAAAATATGACGAAACTCCTTTAGGAGCAGAAAATATTCACAACCAGTTTACAGTAAGTTTTGGAGCTGTCTTTAACTTACAATAGTTAATATCAATATCTAAAAAAGCCTTTCAGAATTAAAAACTGAAAGGCTTTTTTATGCATTATTTTATCAACTCGCTTACCTTAGCATAAACCAAATACGATTCCCATCCTCTGTACAATAAGTAATCAATAAGTTTTTTCTTTTTTTTTAATTTATTGGTTTCCAATATCATATTAGCCTTTTTTTCGGCTAAAGCATTAAAAACATCGATGTACTCAACCTCATCTATTTCACTGAGTGCCAGATTTAGATTAATTTTGGAGATATCCTTTTTCTTTAGTTCGAGAGTTAGACGATAGCGTCCCCATTTTTTGATTCTAAACTTTCCTCGAACAAAAGTTTTAGCAAAACGTTCTTCATTTAAAAAGTTGTGCTCCAAAAGATGAACAATAATAATATCTGTAGCTTCAGGTATCATATTTAAATCTCTTAGTTTTTGCCTAACTTCTTTATGACAGCGTTCTTGATAAGCACAGTAATGTTCTAGCTTTTTTCGAGCTTCATCTACTGTAAAGG
>NZ_JALZVX010000103.1 GCF_023299985.1 Lacinutrix sp.
ATTTTTGAAAATGCAGTTTTGAAAGTAAGGTATGCGTAAAAAATTGGGCAAAAGTTCAAAAAAACGCATAGACTACTATCCTTTTGGGATGCCAATGCCAGATCGTAATGTAGAAGGCGATTATAGATATGGGTATCAAGGTGAATATGCCGAAAAGGATAAAGAAACTGGCTTAAATGCGTTCCAGTTAAGAATGTACGACAGTCGAATAGGTAGATGGATAAGTCCTGATCCAATGGGTGAGTTCTTTAGCCCTTATCTTGCAATGGGGAATAATCCTATTTCTAAAACAGATCCAACTGGAGGAAGTACTTCAGATTGCCCAAAATGTCCAGATCCAAATGGACCTTTTATCTTAACAGATGGCATGGAACATGTCTCATCTGATGGACAAACTTATTCATATGATAAAGAGAACGGTTGGAGTTCGGCACCTATAGTTGATTTAGGAACTACATACAAGACTAATCCTAGAATAAATATAGGGTTGAGTATAATGAAAAATTTAGTAGATGAAAATATAAAATACAGCCAAGCAGGTAATAGAACAAGTTTAACAGGGAACGGTCTCTGTGGTTTAGATTGCTCTGAAACTGTTGCTATATACCTTAAAATGATGGGAACTATGCAAAAAAGAGATGGTTATCTATATACAGGTGTAATGACAAACGAAAAAGATTTTAGAAATGCTATCGGGAGTAATAATATAGATTTTGTAGAAGGAAGTACAGCATCTGATTTTACTCCAAGAGCGGGAGATATTTTTGTGTGGAGAAAATCTAATGGGGTTGGACATACAGGAATTATTTATAGTGTTGATGGGAATAAAGCAACTGTTTTAGAAGCTATTGGGAATGTTGGTAGTTCAGATGAAAGATTTAATAGGAATAATGGCGGATCATTATCGACTGGTATATCAAGAACCGCAGTTTATAGAATTAATGGTAGAGCTCTTTCTAAACATGCTGGCTGGTACGGATACTTTAGACCTATTAATGTGAATTTTTAATTTAAATGAAAATGAAAAAGAAATTTTTATTTAGAGTATTGTTTTCAATACTTATTTTCTTTTCCTGTAAAGAAAAACAATCGAATGAAGAAAAAATCATAGATGATGCTATTTCAATTCAAAAATCTACAAAAAAAAGCCAACCAGAGAGAAAGGAATTTAAAAGGACTAAGGTCACTTCTGATTATTATAATGCATTAGATAGCATATTGAAATGTAGTGATTATGTTTATGTTGATTATTATTTTAGAATGCCAGATTATGGATGTGTGTTTAATCCTGAATTAGTTAAAGATAATAAACTTGGATGGGCAGATATAATGTTATTTCTAAACAAAAAGGATCAGGCTATATATGACAAATTTTCAGACGATAAATTATATGAAATGGAAGATGAGTTAAATAATAATTTATCTATACAAAAGATTAAAGAAAATTTTATCCCAATAATATTCCTAATTGAGAGTAAGTATTTGTCTTCAGGCATCAATAATGAAATTTTATACTATCCGTCTATTCCATATATGAAAAAATTATTTATGTATGACAACAAAAAAAGTAATTGGTATTTAATTGACTCAATAGAAGTTAAGCAAGAAAATGATGACAGAAACTGGGTTAATACAAACATTAATAATTTAATTGATAAAGCTGGTAATGGGTCAGATTAGTTGATGTTACAGAAATAATTTTTAAAATGCTTTAAAACAGTAAATTAAAATATAATCTCAGTAGTAAAAAGATGTGCTTATAGTACGTCTTTTTACTTTTAAACACATTTAAGAAGCTTAAAATGCGTTTTTCTATCTTCGTGAAACAAATTAGTTGATAGAAAATATATGAATTGTAGAAAATGTAAAGGTTTTTTTATGCAATAGCTTTAAGCTTTACCGATTTAATAAGAGCGTCAAGAGTATAGAGAATATGTTCTTTATCTTCACTGCTCATTTTCTGAACGTCAATAATACGTTTTAAGAGACTATTATCTACTTTACCAAGTAAAATCCAAACTAACATCAAGTCCGTCTGCAATTTTAGAAGCCACTTCAATAGATGGCTTTACTTCATCACGCCCATAACGTCCAATAATATCGCCAGAAGTTCCTACTTTTTTACGCTACAAATTATGTTCATGGTAGTGGTTTAATAGAAGTGTTATTAGTAGAAAACCTAGTTATTAATGGACATAGCGATAATACATTTTGGAAAGTATTACTTGGTAAGTAAGATTTGTAATCCTGTTTTTAAAATGAATAATAATGTTTCGAAGTTATAAACTTTGAAGAGTTAAAAACAACAAAACTGTTTTACAAAAGTCTATAAACCTGTATGGTACAGAATAAGTTTTAAAAGCAATAAATTTAGAAATAAAACCATTGCTTTAATTGGTAATATATTTATATTTACCTAAACACATTTGTTTAATGACTAGATACATATACTTATTTCTAATAGTAGCTTTTATAACAAGCTGCAAAACCATTTCAATAGCTCAAGACTATCAAAAAACAACTACTCAAAACATACAATTAGGCACAGTTGGAGAACAAAAAAACTTTGTGTTAGAGCAGGACTATAATCATACAGCATTGCCAAAATACCAGACGCCAATAAAAGTAAATGTAAGTGTCTTAGATTTTAATAAAACAATACATAAGGCTTTTGCTAATGCAAAAGAGAATCAAAATCAAGCAATAACTGTTAACTACGTCGACTCTTTAAAGCGTAAACCAAAGTATCTAAAATTAGAGATTGCAGATCGTGTAGCTGTTTTAAATGCATTAAATAGCAAAGAGAATAAAGATGTATTTAGTTTTTTAGAAACCAAAACAGAAGCGCATTTAATTAGTAGTATTGCTTTGGCGTTAAACCCAAATGATTTAATTGCAATCACTGCTGCAGACGAAGTTTTTCTTGAAGTTACAGGAATAAAAAACTACGCTTTAAAGTTGTATAAAAATAAACTAGTACAGCAAACCATTATGTTTAATGATGGAGTTGTCTTTGCATATAAAACATCAAGTTGTTGTTGGAAACAAAATGACAAATACCAATTAGAAATTGTAGATTTAGTACAAGGCAGAGATAAGTGTCCAAGCGATACGTATCGATTTGCAAAACGTGCAAAAAAGAAAATAGATTATTATAAATTATAGAGATGAAAAATATTAGATTAATTGGATTGTTATTCATTCTAATAGTAAGTTGTAGTGATATTATTGGAGTGGAAGACATCTCTGACAAAACAGTAACTATTTTAGCACCAACCGAAGCAGCTATGCTAAACGAAACAACTGTTATTTTCTCATGGAACACTTTGGAAGATACAGAACGTTACAAATTACAAATTGTAATGCCAGATTTTGAAAATACCATAGCTATTTTAGAAGACACAACTATAACAGCAACAAGTTTTTCTAAAGTAATAAGTGCTGGTAATTATGAGTGGAGAATTCGTGCAGAAAATTCAGACTTTCAAACTGCTTATACAACTCAAAGTTTTAGTGTAACTCAAAGTGATGCTGTAGATATTTCTAATGAAACAGTCGTTTTATTAGCACCAACCAATGCTATTATTTTTACAACAACAGACACTATTAATTTTTCTTGGGAAACCGTTTTAAATACAGAGACTTATACTGTTCAAATAGCAACACCAAGCTTTGCAAATGCTGTAGAGATTATTGAAAATGAAGTAGTGAGTACTACTGGTTTTTCTGTTTCAAATATAGACGCACAAGATTACGAATGGAGAGTGAAAGCACAAAACTCAGATTACGAAACTACGTATACAACTCAAAGTTTTTCTGTTGAAGAATAAAACAAAAACATACATATTATTAGTTGCCGTCTTTGGTCTTTGGGGAACTGTTGCATACAAAATTTTTAATGGATTAAATCCTGAAGTATTAGAGATAGATACTCAAGAGTTTAATAATACGTTTAAACCTAAAACAATAGTAGAGAGCGATACGTTTTCGGTTAAAAATGTAAAAATAGATCCTTTTTTGGGAACATTGTATTCAAATAAAAAAAACAATACTACTTCAAAAAAAATAAAACCGAAAGTTAGTAATAATAAGAACCTTCCTAAGATTACTTTTAGTGGCTTAATAAAAAAACAAAATACTACAGATCAGGTTTTTGTTTTAAATATAAATAATAGGCAGTATCTTTTAAAAAAGGGACAAATAGCAGATAGTGTTACTGTCGTGTCTGGTAATACTAAAGAAGTTGTTGTTAGTTATAATAGCAGGTCGTTAACAATAAAACGTCAATAATGTTTATGTTAAAGCTTAGAGGTGGAGCATTACAATTAACGTTATTTATTATAGTGGTTATTGCACTATTACTCACTTCTTTTATTTTATTAGTACACACACATAAACAATTTCAAGTACAAACCGATTTCATTATTGAAACCACTCGAAATACAAATATAGGAGTTGATTACGCTTTACAAAATAGTATTAGTTTAAATGATACAATTAGTATAGACTTAAAAGATGAAGATTTTAAGAGCATTAAAGTATTGCGTGATTATTGGGGAGTTTTTGAGAAAATAACAGTAGTTTCTCAGATAAAAAACAATCAATTCAAAAAAACAGCTTTAATTGGAGCTAAACAAATAGAAAATAATAGAACAGCGTTATATACTCAAAATAACAACAAACCTTTAGTGCTAGTTGGTAATACTAAAATTGAAGGTGTTACTTATTTACCTAGTCAAGGTGTAAAATCTGGAACTATTTCTAGACAATCCTATTATGGCTCACAACTTATTTATGGACAAACGAAAACTGCTTCTAGTTTACCTAAAGTATTAACTGAAACGGTAAATGAGTTAAAAAATATTGAAAGTAAAGTTGGAAAGGTTCAGAGTAATCAATTTTTAGAAATTGAAATTGGTAAACATTATAATAACTCATTTTTTAAACCAACACAACTTATTTTTTCAAATAGTACTATAAATTTGAGAGGAATAGAATTAACAGGGAATATTTTGGTGCAATCAAAGTCTAAAATAGTAGTGTATGCTTCTTCAATATTAAAAGATGTAGTACTTGTAGCACCTGAAATTGAAATTCAAAATAATGTTAAAGGGAATTTTCAAGCTATAGCTTCAAAACGGATTAATGTTGGTAAATCTGTAAAACTACAATATCCTTCGGTATTAGTTATAAATGAAAAGGAAGGGCTTACGAAAGAGCAAGAATCAAATAAACCGATAAAACAAAATCGTATTAGTATTGATGATAATTCCATTATTAAAGGATTGGTGTTTTATTTAGGAGAGAAGAAGTCTAATAATTATAAAACACAAGTAGAACTCAACGAGAAGGCGATACTAATTGGCGAGTTGTATTGTAACCAGAATACTGAATTAAAAGGCACAGTTTATGGCACAGTTTATAGTAATAATTTTATAGCTAATCAGTTTGGGTCAGTTTATCAAAATCATATTTATAATGGGACGATAATCGTTAATAAACTACCAAAAGAATATGTAGGACTACCATTTAATAACTCTAAAAAGGAAATATTAAAATGGTTATACTAAAAAAAGTAAAAAGCTCTACTTTAATGGAGACTTTAGTTGCTACAGTTCTTGTTGTTATAGTGTTTATGCTCGCTAGTATGATTTTAAACAACCTGTTTTCAACTACAATAAATAACAATACGCAGGTTATAGATACTCATTTAAATGAATTACAGTATTTACTACAAAACGACAAGATAGAGTTGCCTTATACTGAGACTTTTCAAAATTGGAATGTTACTATTGAAAACTACCAAGATAATAATCAAGCAGTAACAGAATTCGAAGTAATACATTTAAAAACAAACAAAACTATAAGTTTCATACAAAATGCAAACTAATAAAAAAGTACAAGCTTTTACTTTAAGCGAAATGATTGTGGTACTTATCTTAACGAGTATTGTAGTTGGTTTGGCTTTTTCTGTATTAGGATTAGTGCAAAAACAAATGTTAGCCATCCAAGACAACTATAATAAGAGTTTAGAATTAAACAAATTGGAAACAGTTTTATGGTTAGATTTTAATAGGTATTCTAAAATTGAATATAATAATCTTGAAAAAGAACTTAAATTTTCGACAGAATTAGATTCGATGACCTATAGGTTCTTAGAAAGTAAGGTAATAAAAGAACAAGACACCTTTGCTATTCAATTACAACAAAAAAAATATTATTTTGAAGGAGATATTATAAGCAATGGGCAAATTGATGCTTTAAAATTAGAAACAACAAAAGACTTTCAAAATCAACAATTGTTTATCTTTAAACAAAATGATGCAACAGTATTTATGAACTAATGGGATTTCAATTAGAGAACATACAAAAAGAAAAAAAGATAAACACAGAGCGTTCTGAGAAAACGTCTTTTTTACAAAAAGAAATCACGTTTTTTGGAAATGCTTTTTCTAATAAAATTAAGGAAGATTTTTATACTGAATTGAGTGTATTGTTAAAAGCAGGTATTACACTTAAAGATGCTTTAGAATTGATTCAGGAGGCTTTAAAAAAGAAAAACCATCAAGATAAATTAGGTGTTATTCTAAACGATATTGTTTCGGGATTAAGCTTATCCGAAACTGTAAAAAAACAAAAAGAATTTACAGATTACGAGTATTATTCACTTAAGATAGGAGAGGAAACAGGAACACTTACACAGGTGACAGAACAGTTAGGCGCATTTTATACTCGAAAGAATGAACAACGCAGAAACCTTGTAAGTGCTTTAACTTATCCTATTATCATATTAACTACTGCTTTATTAGTTGTTATTTTTATGTTGCAGTTTGTGGTGCCAATGTTTCAAGATATTTTTGAACAACAAAAAGTGGAATTACCAGCAATTACAAAAGTTATAATTTACGTCTCTAAATTTATGAAAGAATATGCTTGGCTTTTATTATTAATAATATTGGCTTTAATTTTTTCGAGAGCATTTTTTAATAAAAAACTATGGTTTAAAAAATTTAAAGACCGCTTTGTTTTAAAGCTTCCATTTATTGGTGATTTTGTTAGAACAGTTTATCTCTCACAATTTACTCAAGCAGTTTCTTTATTAACAGCTTCTAAAGTGCCCGTAGTTAATAGTATTCAATTGGTAAAACAGATGATTGATTTTTATCCTCTTCAAGACGCATTGGAAACTGTGGAGCAAAGTATATTAAAAGGGCAATCTTTAAGCGAAAGTTTAAAGCCTCATAAATTATTTGATGCCAAAATGATAGCCTTAGTTAAAGTAGCTGAAGAAACCAATCAAAATGAGTTTATTTTCGAGCGTTTAAATATGCAATATAATACTCAAGTACAACAACGTTCCAAATTATTATCAACTATCATGGAGCCTTTTATTATATTAATTGTTGGTGTTTTAGTTGGTGTAATTTTAATCGCTATGTATTTACCAATGTTTAAGTTGAGTAGTGTTTTAGGATAATTTATTTTATTGATTCTGCCCAGCCCAATAAGTCTCCAGTTTCTCAAGATGCTCTTTCTGAGTAGTCTTTACATAAGATAAAAACTGAGCATGACTTCTATGAGTAGTAATAGCCATTATAGTTTTATCATCAATTTTCCCATAATGGTTGGTTGCAAAACTGCGTCTACAAGTATGAGAGCTTATGAGTTTGTACTTTTCAAAATAACCTTTTTCTTTCCTTTTGGTTTCTTTATTTAGTAAGCTACCAAGAATTTTATCAGTAAAACCAGCTTCTTCACATAAATCCTTAACATAAAGATTAAATTTTTGATCACTTATAATGCGAGGCAGTTCATTATTTCTCTTTTTTAGAATAGCTTTTACTTGAGGATGAATAGGTATTTCTGCTGTATCATCTGTTTTTTCAGTGCCAGCAATAATTATACGATTATTAGAGAAGTGAAAATCATGAATACGCTTTAAATCACTTATTCTCAAACCTGTCCAGAGCCCAATAATAAATAAGTCTCTAACATTATCTAATCTTGGATTATTGTTTAGATCTAATTCGAACAATTGAGTAATTTCTTCAACGTTTAGATACGTGTCAATAGCTTCGTTTGCTTTAAACGTAAACTTAGAGCTTTCAATTTCTGGATTAGTTTTAAAACCTTCAATTTTAGCCTCTCTAATAAAAGATTTTATTTGACTAACATTTTTCCTGATTAACGAGTTCGCGTAATTGCCTTCAAGTTTTAAGTAAGTGGTGAACTCTTTATGAAATTTTAAGTTTATATCAGTAAGCCTAAGTCTAATCTTGTTTATTCTTTCAAATTCTTCAATCTTTTTCTTAGTAGATTTATATTTACTGATGGTTGCAGGCGAAATTTGTTTTCCAGTTTTTAAATTAATCCTTGTCTTAGAATCTTCAATGTATTTTTTAATGTAAGCTAAAAAGTATGTTGACACATCTCCATTGTCTCCAGGTCGCTTTTGGAGTTCCTTAATCGTGTCTTTTAACCATTTTGAGTCGATTGTCTTTCCATCAAAAAAATCATCATTAAAAGTCATAATGATATATTCTTTGATATTATTAACTTTATCTAGATAGCGTTGTTTTATTTTAGAATCTACAGCAGGTTTCAAACTTTGCATTTTATTACTCCAAAGTTTAGGATCAATTAATATATTAGATTGTGTATTACAGTCAATATCTTTGCCGTGATAAAATCTAACATTAAGATTCGACGGATTCTTTTTACTAATTAGGTTAAACTTAATATTTGCCATTTAGGGTGTGATTTGATAACGAAGATAATAATAAAATTCCCGATATAATCCCGAAAAATTACATTTATCTATTAATCTTCATTTTTCATCATTTTATACTTAGTTCTTAAATACATTGATATAATTGACTTTACATAGATTTTTAATTTAAATAATGTAATATAAAAACAAGTAAACTTGTTCAAGTGGGACCACGCTCAAAGCCCTTCTATTTTTAGAAGGGTTTTTTGTTTTATAAATAGTCCATATTTATAACAAACAAAACGAATAATAGATAACTACCTACGAATACTAAACGCGTTCAAATTAAACTAGGTTCTCATAATACCTTTGAAGTGTAAACAAACAATAACACTCTAAAACAAAACATTATGAAAATTCTAAAAAACATTATCACAGCATTAGTATTATTAATAACAGTAAATGTATTTGCTCAAAACACAGAAGTTGTTTTCGACACATACGTAAATGCAACAGCAAGCCAATCTTCAAAATACTTATTAGCAAATAACGTAGCTTTAAGAGATTGCCCAGCAACACAATGCCAAAAAGCAACAACACTACCAATTGGTATGAAAGTAAGATTGCTAGAAAAAAGCGAATGTCCAGTTACAATTAACGGTGTAACAAGCAGTTTCTATAAAGTAAAAGTAGGTCCAGATACAGGATGGATATTTGGAGGCTTAATTTCCCAAAAAACAATGAAAAGCACTGCAGACCCATCAATTATGTTTGTATTTGGCGAGAAAGGTGTAACAGGAAGTAACGATGACGATATTACAAATAATTACCAGATTAGAGCCGTAAAAAATGGTGTTGAAATAGACAGACTAACCATAGATTCTCAAGGATTAGATTATGCTAACGTAACAAATATTGGTAATAAAGGATTAGAAAACGTAGACGATGTTATTAGTTTAAGTCTTTATAATGGCGAAACTTGTGACGCAGAAGAAAACACACTTTATGTAGTGTGGGAAGGTAATACACTTAAAAAAAGAACTAATGTAATAGTATTTACAGACTCAATTTCTGGAGGAGATTGTTGTTCACTTTTTGATAATTAAGAGATTGATTTAAGTTAAAGATTATCAAAAAAAATAAACGCTGCGTTCTTTCATTTGGTTCGCAGTGTTTTTAATAGATAAAGAACTCCTCTAGGTTTTACCTAGAGCTTCCTGTTGGAATTGTCGTTCCCACGAAAACGAGAATCTAAACAGCATGCACAATAACAGTTTAACTATATTTGTTTTCATTGAAGTGATTTAATTTTTTAGCAAATGGAAAAGTTTAAAACACTTCATTATCCAAACCTTTACAATTGAATAGATTTTTTACATTTTTAATAACTTTAGTAATTTCATGTTCGGCTTACACGCAGAACAAAAAACTGAGGGCGTATTCTATTCAAGACGGTTTGCCACAATCTCAGGTTTACGATATTGTCCAAGATGAAAAAGGTTATTTATGGTTAGGGACACAAGGCGGTGGAATATGTCGCTTTAACGGAAAAAACTTTGAGGTTTGGAACGAAACAAAAGGCTTACAATCTAATTATGTACATGCATTGTTCGCTTCCGCGGAAAAACTTTATATAGGAACCAAACGTGGATTATCTATTAAAAATAAAGAAACATTTACAAACTTTGAAGCGCCTCTAGTTAACCAAATATATAGTTTTAATGACGTTATTTATTTAGCAACAAAACAAGGTCTGTATAGGTTTTTAGAAGACGAAAAATTATCTAAAGTAACCATCAATCCTGAAATTGATAATGCATCTATTAACGCTATAGTTTTTATAAATAATTTTTTCTGGGTTGCAACAAACAAAGGGTTTTATAAGCTAAGCGATTTAAAAAAATCATTTAAAAGTTTTAAAAAATTAGAGTCTAATGTGTTTTCTGCAGTAACAACAATTGGCGATAAAGTTTATGCGGCAACCTTTAACGATGGTACTTTTGTGTTTGACTTAAACAATCTAGAAGACCCTATTTTAATACGCGAACCACTTAATATAAATAGTGTGTCTATCCAGAATAAAAATGAGCTTTGGGTTACCACAGATAGCTATGGAATTACAATAATAAACACAGAGACAGACAACGAAAAAGGTTTTTTAAATGCCCAAAACGGATTAAAAGTACCACACATTAGAAAAGTGATTACAGACAAGCAGTCTAATATTTGGATTGCAACATCTGGTGGAGGATTTTATAAATACTTTCAAAACGACTTCAAGCACTTCAATACAAACTCGGGATTAAAAGGTAATCGTATTTATGCAGTACACGAAACTAAAGATGGATTATACATTTCAAATTCAGAAGCAGGTTTAAGTAAAATTACTCCTAACAAAATTGAACACATTAAATCACCACCATTCTTTTCAAACGTAAAAATAAAAACCATTACAAGCGATAAAAATGGAAATATTTGGGCAGGATCTGATGGTCGCGGATTATTGTTTAGAGAACAAAAAATGGTCGATAGCCTATCGGCAGATTCCACAAGTATTTTTAAAGTAAAAAGTTTTAAGAACCATCTTATAAATACAGATACTGGTTTTCCAAATAATTGGATTAGAAAAGTACATGTTGGTAAAAAAGCAATCTATGCAGCAACTTATTCTAGTGGTATTATAAAATTTAACTATTATCCAGAAGAAGATAAATTAGTTGTTAGAAAAATATTTGGTAAAAAAGAAGGTATTGAAGATTTATACATTAAAGATTTAATTGTTGATAATGGCGTTGTTTTTTACAGTACACAAAATGGACAGTTAGGATTTATAGATAACGATAAGGTTACACATTTAGGCGAAGTCCTTCAAAAAAAAGCGGCCATTAATTCTATAGTATCAGCTAATAATAAATTATATCTTGGTACAGCAGGAAAAGGTATTTGGTGGAGTAATAATGATGGTTCAATTTTCGAATTTCAGAAATTAAAAGGAGAGAAACAATTAACATCAGAAAATGTGTATCAGCTTCTTTTTGATAACCAAGGTTATTTGTGGGCAGGAAGCGAACGTGGTGTAGATAAAATTGAAATTAGCCAAGACAATAACATTTTAGATGTGTTTTATTATGGTAGAAATGATGGTTTTTCTGGTATTGAAACATGTTTAAACGCTATCGAAAAAGACAATAATGGAAATTTATGGTTTGGGACACTTAATGGTTTAACTCAGTTTCAGCCAAGTGAAAGAGACTTAAAAAGTTTTAAACCTAAAGTTTATTTTCAAGATGTTAAAGTGGCTTATAAATCTGTAGATTCTATAGCTTTAAAAAGTTGGGTAATTAATAACAAAGTCCTTCAGTTAAATGCTAAACAACGTCAAGTAAGTTTCGACTATACTACTGTAGACATAGATCATCCAAGTGGTATTGAATATAGAACTAAATTAAATGAGTCTGATTGGAGTCCATGGACAAAAACAAGCTCTCAAGACTTATCTGGCCTAGCTTATGGTGCTTATAAATTTTCTATTCAATCTAGAAATTATAGATGGAAAGAAAGCGAGCCTAAAAGCTTTAGCTTCTTTATAGAGACTCCTTTACATAAAAAAGTATGGTTTCAATGGATTATTATTTTATCAGTAATTGCTCTTTTAGCCTTGTTAACTTGGCGCTATATTAAACGCCTAAAACGAGAAAGTGAAACAGAAAGAGAACGTTTAGAACTCACTAATCATTTACTAACATTAGAGCAAAAAGCGTTGAGATTACAAATGAATCCGCATTTTATTTTTAATGTATTAAATGGAGTAAAGGCAATGGCAGTGACTAAACCAGATAAAATGAACATCACTATTAATAGTTTTGCTTCATTATTACGCGATACATTAATGAATTCTAGAAAAGACACCATTAGCTTGTTTCAAGAAATAAAAACATTACGTCATTATATAGAAGTAGAAAAGTTAATGGCAACAAAAGCTTTTACTTATACTATAAATGTTAATACAGACATAGATACTGAAGAAATTTTAGTACCTCCAATGCTTTATCAGCCATTTGTAGAAAATGCGATTAGACATGGCATTTTAAAAGGAAAAAAAGAAGGAAAATTATCTATTACTTTTAATACAACTAAAAACAAATTAGAATGTATAATTATAGATAATGGGATTGGTATTTACGAATCTCAAAAAAACAAACCAAAAACCGACCATCAATCAATGGCACTTTTGGTTACCGAAGAGCGTTTAACATCTATTGCAGGTGCGAACACGCTAAATATAGAAGAAATTAAAAATGAAGATGGCACAATTGCTGGCACTAAAATAGCCTTTAGTTTACCATTAGAAACAGAATATTAAATTATGCTTACAGCTATTATTATAGAAGATTTATTAGATGCAATGCAGCTTTTAAAAAACGATTTAGAAACACGTCATCCAGACATTAAAATAATTGATACTGCTCAAAGTGTTGTAGAAGCGGCCAAATCTTTAAGAAAGCAGCAGCCAGATATTTTGTTTCTAGATATTATGTTAGGAGACGGAACAGGTTTTGATGTTTTAGAGATTTTTCCAGATTTAAAATCGAAAATTATTTTTGTTACCGCAAGCGATGAATTTGCTATAAAGGCTTTTAAGTTTGCTGCCATAGACTATGTACTTAAGCCATACGCTCATGAAGAATTAGATCAAGCTATTATTCGTGCAAAACAACAAATTCAGCCTACTAAGGAACGTTTAAACATATTAAAAGACACATTATCTGCACCTGGAAAGAAACCAGATAAAATATCGCTACATACTTTAGATAAAATCATTATTGTTAATTTAGATGATATTGTGCGTTGCGAATCAGACAGTAACAATACTATATTTCATTTACAGAATGGGAAAAAAGTATTTGTCACCAAAACACTTAAATATTTTAGCGATATGTTGAAACCATATGAATTTTTACGTGTACACCAAAGTCACTTAGTAAATCTCCAATGTATTAGCGCTTTTATTAAAACAGATGGCGGTTATTTAATGTTAAAAAACGGAGAAAATGTACCTGTTTCTGTTAGAAAAAAGACCGAAGTAATAGAAATATTAGATACTATGCATCGTTAAGTTTTACTATACTAAACATAATTAGCTAGGTTTTATTCCAATTTAGAGTCAGGATTTGAAGTTAAATTTTATTAAAAATAGTGAAAATTCAACTTTTACACTCATGTAAATTTTATGTTTTTTAGAGATTTATGACTTAATTATTTAAAAAGATATATTCTTTTCGTAAAAACAAACAACTACTAAACTTTCGAAAACAAGCCTAAAAATGGCATTTCATCGAAAAAAAACAACCGTTCATGGTGTTTTTTTAATAAAAAAACCGATTAAAAGCTTTGATAAGAAAGTTTTTTTTATACATTTGTCTACTTATTTATTATGATACAGAATAAAAAAATAATTGCCTCAATCTTATTTGTATTAATAAGTTTTGTTTGCTCAGCACAAATGCCTCCACCGCCTCAGCCTCCTCCAGGACCTGTTGGGCTACCAATTGACAGTGGCATACTACTACTATTAGTTGCTGGTGTTTTATATGGTATCTTTAAAATGTACAGTATTAGAAAAAAGACACTTTAGTTATTAAGAGTGTTTAATCTTGAAACGTATTTTCCAATAACATCAAATTCTAAGTTTACAATAGAGCCTATTTTAAAGGTTTTAAAATTTGTGTGTTCGTAAGTATATGGTATAATTGCTACGCTAAATTCATCTCGTTTAGAGTTTACAACTGTTAAACTTACACCGTTTATAGTTACAGAACCTTTTTCAATAGTAATATTATTTAGAGAGGAATCATACTTAAAAGTAAACAACCAACTACCTTGAGTTTCTTCAACATGAATGCATTTTGCTGTTTGATCTACATGGCCTTGTACAATATGTCCATCTAGCCTGTCTCCAAGTTTCATTGCACGTTCAAGGTTTATTATACTAGAAACCTTTAAACTCCCAATATTAGTTTTATCTAACGTTTCTTTAATTGCAGTAACAGTATAACAATTATCATTAATGTTTACAACGGTTAAACAAACACCATTATGCGCTACACTTTGATCTATTTTTAATTCGTTGGTAAAAGTACTTTCAACTGTAATATGTAGGTTTTCTAATTCAAGTTTAAGATTTGTAACACGACCTAAGGTTTCAATAATTCCTGTAAACATACTTTTAACTGTATTATTTGGTTAAATTTGCGAGTATAAAATTACGAACAATAGTTAGCATTATTAATGAAGAGAGAAGAAAAAATAATTGTAGGCATCTCTATAGGAGATTTAAATGGCATAGGTTCTGAAATTGTATTAAAGATTTTTGAAGATAATAGAATGCTGGACTTTTACACACCAGTTATTTTTGCATCTACAAAAACAATGACTTTTGTTAAGAATCATTTTAAGCTAAATATTAATTTAAATGGTATTAATAGTACAAATGAAATCCTCCATGGTAAAGTAAACATCCTTAATTGTTGGAAAGAAAACGTAAATATTAATTTTGGACAAGAAGACACCAAAATAGGAGAGTATGCTATAAAATCGTTAGAAGCTGCAACAAAAGCATTAAAGGATGAAACCATAGATGTTTTAGTAACGGCACCTATTAATAAAAGTAATATTCAGTCTGAAACTTTTAAATTTCCTGGACATACAGATTATCTCGCTCAAGAATTAGAAGGGGATAGTTTAATGTTTATGGTTACAGATACATTAAGAGTTGGTTTATTAACAGACCATGTACCAGTAAAAGATGTTTCAAGTCATATCTCTTCAGAATTAATAACAAAAAAGATAGATACAGTTTATAATTCTTTAAAAAAGGATTTTAAAATTAATAAGCCTAAAATTGCAGTTTTAGGTATAAACCCACATACAGGAGACAATGGTGTTATTGGAAGTGAAGACGACACTGTAATGCGACCAACACTTAAAAAAATTAAAGAAAGTGGAAAATTAGTTTTTGGTCCTTATGCAGCAGACAGTTTTTTTGGCAGTGATAACTATAAAAGTTTCGATGCTATTATTGCATCCTATCACGACCAAGGTTTAATACCGTTTAAAACATTATCTTTTGGTCAAGGCGTAAATTTTACAGCAGGATTAAATAGAATAAGAACATCACCAGATCATGGTACTGCATATGAAATAGCTGGTAAAGGCCAAGCCGATTCGAGTTCTTTTAAAGAAGCACTTTTTACAGCTGTTAGTATTTACAATAATAGAAATGAATTCGAAGAACTAAATAAAAATCCATTAGCGATTAGTAAAAGGAAGCGTTTTGATGAAAGAAAATACGAATCGAAAAAGAAGTAAACAAAAAATTGTTAATAAGTCTGCTCAATAAATAAATATTTGTATATTTGCAGGCTCAAAATAGATGCGATAATGAAGCCATTGAAAGAGTTTACAATTCCATTTGTAGGTTTAAAAGAAGGGAAACATCATTTTGATTATGAAATAAACAATTCGTTCTTTGAATATTTTGATTATGAAGACTTTAACAGTAGTGATTTAAAAGTTAATGTTGAATTTGTAAAGAAATCAACACTTTTAGAACTGCATTTTGAAGTTTCAGGAACAGTAAACGTTAATTGTGACGTTACTAACGAACCTTTTGATAAATCATTAAATAACGAGTTTGATTTGGTTGTTAAGTTTGGAGAAGAGTATAATGATGAGAATATAGATATTTTAATCATACCTCATGGAGAATACGAAATAAGCATACAACAATATGTTTATGAGTTAATTGTATTAGCCATGCCAACAAAACGAGTGCATCCTGGAGTTGAAGATGGCACATTAGATTCAGACATACTAGAAAAATTAGAAGAATTAAGTCCTAAAGAAAAGGATACAAAAGAAGACCAAGAGGAAACAGATCCTCGATGGAATACATTAAAAAAACTATTAACGGATAAATAAAATAATAAAATGGCACATCCTAAAAGAAAAATCTCGAAAACAAGAAGAGATAAAAGAAGAACACATTACAAAGCAACTGCGCCACAAGTTGCAACTTGCCCAACAACAGGTGAGCCGCACTTATACCATAGAGCACATTGGTTCGAAGGTAAACTATATTACAGAGGTCAAGTTTTAATTGATAATGCTGTTGCCGAAGAAAATATTGCATAATTTACTATGCATGCATACAGAAAACGCTCACTTGTGAGCGTTTTTTTTGTGATATATTTTTCTTTGAGTTAAAAAGAACTTAATTTGCACTTAATTAACCGAAATTCGCTATTTTGAGCTAAAATTAGCCTTTTTTAGGCGGTTTTGAGTAATTTTTGGTCAAATTAACTTAAAAGTATGAGTAAAATCTCTGCGGCAATTACAGCTGTAGGCGCATATGTGCCAGAATACATATTAACCAATAAGATTTTAGAATCTATGGTTGATACAAACGATGAATGGATTACCTCAAGAACAGGTATAAAAGAACGTCGTATATTAAAAGGAGAAGGTAAAGGAACTTCCTATATGGCTATTAAAGCCGCTCAAGACCTTCTAAAAAAATCTAACACAAACCCTGAAGATATAGAGTTGGTAATTGTAGCTACAGCTACACCAGATATGCAGGCAGCATCAACTGCAGCATACACAGCAACACACATAGGTGCAATAAATGCGTTTTCATTCGACTTAGAAGCAGCGTGTTCTGGCTTTCTATTTGGTATGTCTACTGCAGCAAAATATATAGAATCTGGTCGTTACAAAAACGTACTTTTAATAGGTGCGGACAAAAACTCTTCAATGATTAATTATGAAGACAGAGCAACATGTATCATCTTTGGAGATGGAGCAGGAGCTGTTTTATTTCAACCAAATGAAGAAGGACTAGGTTTACAAGATGAATACTTAAGAAGCGATGGAACAGGAAGAGAATTTCTTCAAGTAAAATCTAGTGGGTCTTCTTATCCTGTAACCGCAGAGACTATAGCTAAAAAAGAAAATTTTGTTTTTCAAGACGGCAAAACAGTTTTTAAAAACGCAGTATTTAATATGGCTGATGTAGCAGGAAAAATTCTTAAAAGAAATAATCTTACAAATAATGACATTACTTGGTTCGCAGCACATCAAGCAAATAAGCGTATTATAGATGCTACAGCAAAACGCATAGATCTAGAAAACGAGAAAGTGATGATGAATATTGAGAAGTATGGTAATACAACATCTGCAACATTACCATTATTAATAAACGATTACGAATCACAATTAAAAAAAGGAGATACTATTATTTTCGCTGCATTTGGTGGTGGCTTTACTTGGGGCTCAATATATTTAAAATGGGCATATAATTCCCAAAAAACTAACTAAAAAACACTTAATAACTCTAAATATTATGGATTTAAAAGACATTCAAAACTTAATTAAGTTTGTAGCAAAATCTGGTGCAAGTGAAGTTAAATTAGAAACAGACGATGTTAAGATTACAATAAAAACAGGCTCAGAAGAGACAACTATTGTACAACAAATGCCAATGGCGCAAATGCCACAAATGCAAATGCCAGTTGCACAAGCACCAGTAGCTTCTACACCAGCAGCAGAAACTCCAGTTGCAGAAAGTGAAGATTCTAAATACATAACTGTAAAATCTCCAATTATTGGTACATTTTACAGAAAACCATCTCCAGATAAACCATTATTTGTTGAGGTAGGTCAAAACATTGCTGAAGGAGATGTACTTTGTATTATTGAAGCTATGAAATTATTTAATGAAATTGAATCCGAGGTTTCAGGTAAAGTTGTTAAAATTTTAGTAGATGACTCTTCTCCTGTAGAATTCGATCAGCCATTATTTTTAGTAGATCCATCATAACAATTTAAAATTCCCATAAATACAGAAGCTTTAAAATCAAATAATTTTAGAACTTATTGTTTGGAAATTTAATTTAAAAATATAAGTTATGTTTAAAAAAATACTAATTGCCAATAGAGGCGAAATAGCATTACGTGTTATTCGTACTTGTAAAGAAATGGGCATTAAAACTGTAGCAGTTTATTCTACAGCTGATGCCGAAAGTCTCCATGTTAAATTTGCAGACGAAGCGGTTTGTATTGGTCCAGCACCAAGTAGCGAATCGTATTTAAAAATGTCTAATATTATAGCGGCTGCAGAAATTACAAATGCAGATGCTATACATCCAGGTTATGGTTTTCTATCGGAAAACGCAAAATTTTCAAAAATTTGCACTGAACATGAAATCAAATTTATTGGAGCATCTCCAGATATGATTGATCGCATGGGAGATAAAGCCAATGCAAAATCAACAATGATTGCCGCTGGAGTTCCTGTAGTTCCAGGTAGTGAAGGTATAATAGAAACTTTTGAAGAGTGTATTAAAGTAGCTAAGGAAACAGGTTATCCAGTAATGCTAAAAGCCTCTGCTGGTGGTGGTGGAAAAGGAATGCGTGCTGTATGGAAACCAGAAGATTTGCAAGATGCTTGGGAATCTGCAAGACAAGAGTCTAAAGCCGCATTTGGAAATGATGATATGTATATGGAAAAGCTTATTGAAGAGCCTAGACATATCGAAATCCAAATTGTTGGTGACTCAAGAGGTACAGCTTGCCATTTATCAGAAAGAGATTGTTCTGTTCAAAGACGTCACCAAAAATTAACAGAAGAAGTGCCTTCTCCTTTTATGACAACTGCTCTACGTAAAAAAATGGGCGAAGCTGCAGTAAAGGCTGCAGAATATATTAAATACGAAGGTGCAGGAACAGTAGAGTTTTTAGTGGACAAACATAGAAATTTTTACTTTATGGAAATGAATACACGTATTCAAGTAGAGCATCCAATTACAGAACAGGTAATTGATTTCGATTTAATTCGTGAACAAATTCTAGTAGCTTCAGGAGTACCAATTTCAGGAAAAAATTATACACCTAAGTTGCATTCTATAGAATGTAGAATTAATGCTGAAGATCCTTTTAACGATTTTAGACCTTCACCAGGACGCATCACAACATTACACGCTCCAGGTGGACACGGAGTGCGTTTAGATACTCACGTTTATGCTGGATATTCTATACCTCCAAATTACGATTCGATGATTGCTAAGTTAATTACAACTGCACAATCAAGAGAGGAGGCTATAAACAAAATGAAACGTGCTTTAGACGAATTTGTAATTGAAGGCATAAAAACAACAATTCCTTTTCATAGGCAATTAATGGAGCATCCAGATTATTTAGCAGGTAATTACACTACAAAATTTATGGAAGATTTTGTAATAGAAAAACCAGCAAAAGAATAAAACTAAAAACGCCTTGAAATATTTCAAGGCGTTTTTTTATTACTTAAAAGTTTCATGTATTTAAGTTATAATTTGAAGAACTTTATCAGTATTAAAATCCAGAACAATATTATATTTATTTTCTTTAACCTTAGTCAATAATAAATGACCTTTGATTATTTTATACAAACCTGGAGTCTTTCAAAACCAGTATTTATCTTTTTTAATGTCGAATTTTTTAAATTCAAATTATCTGCGTTAGAATTAATTTCTCTTATATTCAAATTTCAAAACATTTTTTTCCATCTAGAACCTCAGAATAACTATTACCATACTTATTTTTTTATGGCATAAGCTTTATTTTTTAAAACTTTGAATGTGCAAATCCCGCCATCTGGATATGATTTGGTTTTTTTAATTAGTCTATATTTTAGGACTTATAACTTTATTTGTATTACAAAAAACACAAAAAAATTAGTAAACTCTTCATATTTAAGGGTAATATATTCAAAAATTAACTTTAAATCCTTGGTCTTTAGCGATTATCAGTATACATTTATAAATATTTATTAAAATAAAAAAAAATAAAATGAAAAAACTTTACTTAAAATGGGCTTTTACTTTAGTACTTTCAGTACTGTTAACAATGCCTATGCTTTCACAAAGTGGAAAGTCATTATGGAACAAAACGACTCAAAATGCTGCTTCTAAAAAAGAACTAACTTTTAGAAAAACAGAACCAAGCAAAGCAGATTTTTATAAATTAGATATTAATGCTTTAAAAACCGAGCTTCAAGCTGCACCAAACAGAAATACTTTTTCTGGAATTTCAAATGTTATTTTAGATTTCCCAAATGTTCAAGGAACTTTAGAATCTTACAGAATTAAAGAAGCACCAATAATGGAAGCTGCACTTCAAAATAAGTATCCAGATATTCGTACTTACATTGGAGAAAGTATTGATACTCCTGGAACTGTTATTCGTTTTAGTTTAACATCACAAGGTTTACATACCATGTCTATGTCGAATAATAATGGAACCCAATTTATAGATCCTTACACTAAAAATGGTAATGAATATATAGTTTATGCTAAAAAAGATTTACCAGTATTAGACCAAAATTGGGAATGTGGAGTTGTAGATGGAGAGCTTATTGAAGGAGAGAGAGGATTAGATGTAAATATGCAAAGAAATGCAGATGATGGGTTATTAAGAAACTTCAGACTAGTAGTAGCTACTACTATAGAATATTCTTCATTTCATTGGATGGCTGCGGGACTTACTGCTGCAGATACAGAAGCAGCTAGAAGAACAGCTGTTATGGCAGCTATTGTTGTTACAATAAACAGAAACAATCAAATCTATGAAAGAGATTTATCTATAACCATGACACTTGTTGGAAATAACGATAGTGTTGTTTTTATTAACTCTGACAATTTTGATAACAATAATCCAGGATTACTAATTAATCAAAGTCAAACAGTAATAGATAATATTATTATGCCTGGTAATTATGATATTGGACATACTTTTAGTACAGGAGGTGGAGGTTTAGCTCAGTTAGGCTCTGTTTGTGGAGGAGGAAAAGCAAGAGGTATTACAGGTTTACCATCACCAGTTGGTGATTCATACGATATAGACTTTGTTGCTCATGAATTTGGACACCAATTTGGTGCGCCACACACATTTAATGGTAATGCAGGCGCTAATACTTGTGCATCGCAAAGATCAGCTTCAAATGCTTACGAAGTAGGTAGCGGCACCACTATTATGGCTTATGCTGGAATATGTGCACCACAAAACGTTCAAGGAAATAGTGATGCTTATTTTCACCAGAAGAGTTTACAAATGATTTGGGATAATGTTACTATAGGAAATAGCCAATGCGCTTCTACTACTAATACTGGTAATAATGCACCAACGTCTAATGCTGGAGCAGATTTTACTATCCCGTTTTCGACTCCATACAAATTAACAGGATCTTCAACAGATGCAGATGGAACAGGAACACATACTTACACATGGGAACAATATGATTTAGGACCAACAGGATTACCTGCGGACACTAATACTTCAGGTCCTATGGTAAGATCTTATGAAGGCACATCAAGTCCATCAAGATACATTCCAATACTTGAGGATATTATTTCATTTGGAGGAGTCTCTTCAACTTGGGAGAAATTAGCTTCTGTAGCAAGAACACAAGATTTTAGATTAACGGTAAGAGATAACGATATTTCAGGAGGCCAAACTGCTGTAGATGAAATGACTGTAACTGTTAATGGAAATGATGGTCCTTTTCTAGTAACGTCACAAAATGTAGATGGGATATCTTGGACAGCTGGAAATACAGAGACTATTACATGGGATGTTGCTGGTACTAACGTAGCACCAGGAGTAAATACACCTAATGTAAACATATTATTATCTACAGATGGTGGAGTAAATTTTGACACAGTTTTAGCTTCTAATGTACCAAATGATGGGTCACATGATATAATGGTTCCAAATATTCAAGCTGCTTTTTGTAGAATTATGGTAGAAGGTGAAGGCAATATCTTTTTTAATGTAAACGATACTGATTTTGCAATAGGTACAACAGTTGTTACCACATGTACAACTTACTCTTCTGCTCAAAATTTAGGTCTTGCTATACCAGATGGAACAGGTACTGCAACAGCTCCAGGTCAAGGAACACCTTTATTTAACTCTATAAATATACCAGATTCTAATACAATTACTAGTATTACAATTTCAGCAGATGTAACACACCCTAATACTGCTGACCTGCTTCTTCAATTTCAGCATCCAGATGTAGGGACAAATAATGCTTTTGTTAATATATGGATTTTTGATTGTGTTGGTGACTCATTTAACATCACCTTTGACGATTTAGGTGCACCAATTAATTGTGGTTCTCCTACAACAGGTACTTTTGCTCCCGTTAACCCTTTAGGTGCAATATTAAATGATTTAAATTCATTTGGAGATTGGAATCTAGCGTTAGTAGATTTCGTTTCAGGTAACACAGGAACCCTTAATAATTGGTCAATAGAAATTTGCTCGATATCTACAGGGCTTTCTATTGATGAATTTGAATTGAATAACTTATCAATCTATCCAAATCCAAATAATGGAGAATTTAACGTTAAGTTTAATTCAATTTCAGAGAATGTATCACTTCAAGTGTTTGATATTAGAGGACGTTCAGTATATAACAAATCGTATGCTAATAGTTCTAGTTCTTTTAATGAAGCTATAAACTTAGGAAATGTTCAATCTGGAATGTATTTACTAAATGTAAATGATGGTGAAAGAACAATAACTAAAAAAATTATAGTAGATTAAATATTTAATTTTTATAAAATTTAAAACTCCGGAAGTAATTTCGGAGTTTTTTTATGCTTTAATAGTTCGAATAATTAGAGTACATTAGAGTTATGAATTTATCCTATTGGGAAATAAAATCTTGGCTTACTAACATAGATTATACTATTGTTGGCAGTGGTATTGTAGGTTTAAATTGTGCACTACAATTAAAGACACGTTTTCCAAAAGCTAAAATTTTAATTCTAGAAAAAGGAACATTGCCACAAGGCGCAAGCACAAAAAACGCAGGTTTTGCTTGCTTTGGAAGCTTAAGCGAAATCATAAGTGACTTAAACACACACACTAATGAAGAAGTTTTAGACTTGGTAAAACAACGTTTAAAAGGGTTAGAATTACTACGTAATACATTAGGCGATAAAACCATAGATTATCAACAATTAGGAGGTTATGAGTTGTTTAGTGAAGAAAATAATCTGTTCGAAAACTGTATCGCTAAAAAAGACCAAATCAATTCATTTTTACAACCTATTTTTAATGCTGAGGTTTTCAGCTTTAAAGACAACACTTTTGGTTTTCAGAAGATAAAGAATCAATACTGTTTTAATCAATTTGAGGGACAAATAGACACAGGTAAGATGATGGAGGCTTTGCTTCAAAAAACACGCTTAAAAGGGGTTAAAATATTAAACAACGTATCTGTCGATAATTTTCAAGAGGATTCAAATTCAGTAAAGGTAAAAACCAATCGGTTTGAATTTTCAACATCTAAATTATTAATTGCAACTAATGGCTTTGCTTCAACATTAAATATTCCTCAAGTAAAACCAGCAAGAGCACAAGTACTCATTACAAAACCAATAAAAAACCTACATATAAAAGGTGCTTTTCATCTTAATGAAGGCTACTATTATTTTAGAAATATAGATAATAGAATCCTTTTTGGAGGAGGACGAAACCTTGATTTTAAAACCGAAGAAACCACAGCATTTAATCAAACAGAACTAATTCAAAATAAATTAGAAGTCATTTTAAAGACGACTATTTTACCCAATACTCCTTTTGAAGTAGATTATAGATGGAGTGGAATTATGGGTGTTGGTAACAAAAAAAAGCCAATCGTTAAACAACTAAGTAATCATGTATATTGTGGTGTGCGTTTAGGTGGAATGGGAGTTGCAATAGGAAGTTTAATAGGACAAGAATTAGCCGATTTAATTCCTGCTTATACGAGAAGTTAACATGAAAATTAAACAACAATTATACAGCCAGTGCCAACAATTTCTTGATAATCGTTTACAAACGATTCAAAAAACAATAAACGAAATTCAAGAATCTCTAACTACTGAAACCAAAAGTAGTGCAGGCGACAAGCACGAAACTGGTCGTGCTATGTTGCAATTAGAGCGCGAAAAAGCTGGACATCAACTAGCCGAAATCCAAAAAACAAGTCAATTACTCTCTAAAATTGACGCTTCAAAAACGTCTCATAACGTAGTTTTAGGAAGTGTAATTTACACTAGTAAAGCTAATTATTTTATTACTATAAGTGCTGGCGAATTAGAGTTTGACAATCAAAAATTCTACGCTATTTCTGCAAGTACTCCAATTGCGCAATTGCTATTAGGTAAAACAGTTGATGATCAGATAATTTTTAGAGACCAAAATTTTACTATTATTAACATAATCTAGTTTCAATCTAAAATAATTTCGACTTACCTTTAGTAAAAAACAAGTGCTAAAAAAATTGAAAACAAATCCCTTAAATTTTGACGTTATAATTATTGGTGGTGGATTGGCTGGTTTATCTAGTGCTATTCACTTATCTAAGTCCAAATTGGACGTTTTAGTTATAGAAAAAAACAGTTATCCAAAGCATAAAGTTTGTGGCGAATATATTAGTAACGAAGTCCTGCCATATTTTGAGTTTTTAGGTATTGATGTGTTTAAACTAGGAGCAAAAAAAATTAACCGTTTTGAGTTATCGACGCCCAAAAATAAAGTCGTTAAAGCTAATCTACCACTTGGTGGTTTTGGTATTAGTAGATTTTGTTTGGACTTTGAACTGTCAAAAAAAGCAACAGACAATCAAGCAATTATTAGTCAAGACACTGTAGAAGATATCCAGTTTTTAAACGATAGATTTTCTGTTAAGACAAAACTAACAACTTATACTTCCACAATAGTAATTGGCGCTTATGGTAAACGTGCTAATTTAGATGTGAAGATTAATAGAAATTTTATTAAAAACAAATCACCATTTCTAGCAGTTAAAACACATTTAATAGGAAATTTTCCTGAAGATTTAGTGGCACTTCACAATTTTGATGGTGGTTACTGTGGGCTTTCAAAAGTAGAAAACAATAGTATAAATGTTTGTTATATTACAGATATTGAAGCTTTTAAAAAGCATAGAGATATAGAGGATTTTCAGCAAAAAGTAGTCTTTAAAAATAGTGCCTTAAAAGCAGTTTTCAAAAACTCAAAATCAGTTTTCAAAACACCTTTGACAATTAGTCAAATTTCTTTTGAAACTAAAAATCCAATCGAGAATCACATAATAATGTGTGGTGATACTGCAGGTATGATACATCCATTGTGTGGCAACGGAATGAGTATTGCAATACGTAGTGCGCAAATAGCATCTTTACTTATAATTCAATTTTTTAATGGCGAAATAAAAGATAGACAAGCATTAGAAAAACAGTATCTTAGAGAATGGAATACCGAATTTAAATCCCGTTTAAAAACAGGTCATATCGTTGCTAATTTGTTTAGTAAAAATAGAATAGCTGAGGTTTTAATTAGTATTACAAAATTAATTCCAAGTATTCTGCCACAAATTATTAAACGTACACATGGTAAAATAATGACAGTTAAATGAGTTTGTTAGTAAGCACAAAATTTAGAAGCGAAGAAGAAGAAATCATGGATGATTTGGATTATAATGGTCCAATACTTCATGATGCTTTAGATAAATTAGCAAAAATTAACCAATGGTTAGGCGGAAATATTGTGACCATAAATGGCTTAAAAAAAGCACTAAAAAACCATCCTAAAAAAGAGCGAATAACAATCATTGATTTAGGTTGCGGTGGAGGAGATATTTTAAGAGAAATATCACAATTTGGAAAGAAAAATAACTATAATTTTAATTTAATAGGTATTGACGCAAATCCACATACAGTTAATTATGCTAATATATTATCGCAAAATTACGATAATGTAATTTTTAAAACAATTGATATTTTTTCAGAAGAATTTAATGCACTAAAATATGATTTAGTTTTAACCACATTATTTCTACACCATTTTAAAGAAGATGCGCTAATATCCTTTTTAAAACCAGTTTTAGAAAAAGCAAAACTAGGTATAGTCATTAACGATTTACATAGACATAAATTAGCCTATTACCTGTTTAAATTATTAAGTACAACAATCAAAAACAAAACAATAGTTGAAGACGGATTAACGTCTGTTTTAAGAGGATTTAAAAGAGAAGAACTAAAATCTATTTCAGAAAAAATAAATGCAAATTATCAAATACAATGGAAGTGGGCTTTTCGTTTCCAATGGATATTAAAAAGAAATAATTAGTTCTCAGTGAATCTCTGTAAAAACTCAGTGATACTCTGTTTAATAAAAATATAAATGAGCGTAAAAATAACAGCAGTAGCAAAACAACTACCAAAATACACTAGAGAAACTAAAGATATTATTCCGTATTTAAATCTTTGGATGACTGGACAGGATGAACGTTTTCAACGTAAAGTCATTAAACTTTTTGAAGGTGCTGGTGTAGACAAACGTTATTCTATTATGGATGCTGAAGAAGTTTTTACAAACACGTCTTTTCAAGAAAAGAATGATATTTATTCCAGAGAAGTTGTCAAGTTAGCAGAACAATCCTTAGTAAAAGCACTAGATAAAGCAGCGCTAAAACCAACAGATATAGACTACATTATTACTGTAAGTTGTACAGGAATTATGATTCCGTCAATAGATGCTTATCTAATTAATAACCTAAAAATGAAACAGGATATTGTTAGATTACCTGTTACAGAAATGGGTTGCGCAGCAGGAGTCTCAGGTATTATTTATGCCAAAAATTTTTTAAAGGCAAACCCTAACAAACGCGCAGCAGTAATTGCAGTAGAGTCACCAACAGCAACTTTTCAGTTAGACGATTTTTCTATGGTTAACATTGTTAGTGCTGCCATTTTTGGTGATGGAGCAGCAAGTGTTATTTTGTCCTCTTATGAAGAGGAAATAGGACCTAAAATAGTTGATGAAGCCATGTATCATTTTTATGATGCCGAAACCATGATGGGTTTTAAATTGGTAAATACAGGATTACAAATGATTTTGGATAAGGCTGTTCCAGAAACTATTTCAGAGCATTTTCCTAAAATCGTACATCCTTTTTTAGAACGAAATAACCTTTCTATTAAGGATATTGATCATCTTATTTTTCATCCAGGAGGAAAGAAAATAGTACAAACTGTAGAAGACTTATTTGGGTCTTTGGGTAAAAATATAGACGATACAAAAGAAACGTTAAGACTTTATGGTAACATGAGTAGTGCAACTGTATTGTACGTTTTAGAACGTTTTATGGATAAGCAATTACCAAAAGGAGACAGAGGTTTAATGCTAAGTTTTGGGCCAGGTTTTTCGGCACAACGTATATTATTGGAATGGTAATACTGAAGACAAAATATAGTTAAACTCTCATGCTGAGCTTGTCGAAGCATCTCTTTTTAAAAATAAATAATGAAAGACTTTCAACATAAAAATTATTGGGCACTCATTTTAGGTGGATCAAGCGGATTGGGTTTGGCGACTGCAAAAAAGCTAGCCAAACACGGAATGAATATTTGTATTATTCATAGAAATTCTAGAACGCAAGAAGCACAAATTAATTCAGAATTCAACGAAATTAAAGCTGAAGACATTCAGTTTAAATCTTATAACGTTGATGCCTTTAAAGCTGAAAAACGAGAACAAATTATTTCAGATTTAAAAGAAATATTAGGTGCTGAAGGAAAAATAAGAACATTAGTTCATAGTGTGGCCAAAGGAAATTTAAAACCTATGTTGGATGACCAAAAACCAACGCTTAAAAATGACGACTTCAATTTAACAATCAACGCCATGGCTATTAGTTTGTTTGATTGGACTAAAGCTGTTTTTGAAGCTAAATTATTTGCTTCAGATTCAAGAATAGTCAGTTTTTCAAGTGAAGGAAATACCAAAGCATGGAAAAATTACGCAGCAGTATCTGCAGCAAAAGTTACTTTAGAAGCCATTACTAGAAACATCGCTTTAGAGTTTGCACCTTTTGGTATTAGAGCCAATTGCATTCAAGCAGGAGTTACAGATACAGCGTCTTTACGCATGATTCCTGGTAGTGATAAAATTAAAGAACACAGTTTACTTCGTAATCCATTTAAGCGATTAACACAACCAGAAGATGTAGCAAACGCAGTGTATTTATTATGTAAAGATGAAGCAGCTTGGATTAATGGTTGTGTAATTCCTGTGGATGGAGGAGAACATATTAGTTAGTCAAATTCCTGCGCAGGCAGGAATCTTATAATAATAACTAGTGTTTATTTTTAAACAATAAAAAATTAGTCGGTTTGTCATTCCTGCGAAGGCAGGAATCCACTTATTTAAAATGAAATATGAACAGTAAACAAATCATAAACCTTTTACCATACCAACAACCTTTTCTATTCGTTGAAGAACTAACCACGATTTCAAACGAAGGAATAACAGGAAATTACACCTTCAAAAAAAACGAACATTTCTACAAAGGACATTTCAAAGACAATCCAATTACACCTGGTGTTATTTTAACAGAATGCATGGCACAAATAGGCGTAGTCTGTTTAGGTGTTTATATGTTGAAAGACGAAGTTTCCGAAGAAAACAAACCACAAATAGCATTAACATCAAGTCAAGTAGATTTCTTTTTACCAGTATTTCCTGGAGAAAAAGTAACTGTAGTTTCAGAGAAAGAAGTGTTTAGGTTTAATAAGTTGAAATGTAACGTGAAGTTATTTAATGAGAAGAATGAACTGGTTTGTAGAGGAAAAATCTCAGGAATGATGAAGATAGTGTAAAGCCAAATATAATTGATACTGTCACACTGAGCTTGTCGAAGTGTTTGTCGTAATTATAAAAATAAAAAATTGAAAAAAAACAGAGTCGTCATAACAGGTTTAGGAGTCGTAGCACCAAATGGTGTTGGTCTCGAAGCGTTTAGTAAAGCCATAAAAAATGGCGAATCTGGAATTACGTTTCATCAACAATTAGCAGACTTAAATTTTTCGTGCTGTATTGGTGGTATTCCTAATATTTCTGAAGAAAAAAAATTAGAATATTTAACACCTTTACAACTTAGAGGCTTTAATAGTTCTGGTATTTTATATGGTTGTATTGCAGGTAGGGATGCATGGAAAGATGCAGGGTTTACAATAGATAAAAACAGCGACTTAGATTTTAATAGCGGAACCGTTTTTGGAACAGGAACTTCTGGAGTCGAAAAATTTAGAGAAGCTATTTACAAGCTAGATGATAAGCAAGTAAAGCGACTAGGAAGCACAGTTGTAGTACAAACTATGGCTAGCGGAATTAGTGCTTTTTTAGGTGGAATACTAGGCTTGGGAAATCAAGTTACAACAAATTCTTCTGCATGCACAACAGGAACCGAAGCTATTTTAATGGGTTACGAGCGCATTAAAAACGGACTAGCAAAACGTATGCTAGTTGGAAGTTGCAGTGACGATGGACCATATATTTGGGGAGGTTTTGATGCTATGCGTGTGATGACATACAAACATAATGAGACACCAAAACAAGGCTCAAGACCAATGTGTGCAACAGCATCTGGATTTGTGCCTGGATCTGGAGCAGGTGCTTTAGTTTTAGAATCGTTAGAAAGCGCATTAGAACGAAAAGCAACTATTTACGCTGAGGTTTTAGGCGGAAACATTAATTCTGGTGGACAACGAGATGGTGGAACCATGACTGCTCCAAATGCTAAAGCTGTGCAGCGTTGTATTAAAGATGCCATTAAAAACGCTAATATTTCAGCCGAAGAAATAGATACTATAAATGGACATTTAACAGCAACCTCAAAAGATAGTTTAGAGATTGAAAATTGGACAAAAGCATTAAATAGAAAAGGAACAGGTTTTCCGTACATTAATTCTTTAAAGTCTATGGTTGGTCATTGCTTAGCAGCAGCTGGAAGCATAGAAAGCGTAGCAACTGTGTTACAATTAAAAGAACAGTTTGTGTTTCCTAATGTTAATTGCGATACTATTCATCCAGAAATTTCAGCATTAATTTCCGAAGAAAAAATTGTAAAAAAACTTAAAGAAACGAACCTTAATATTGCAGCTAAAGCTAGTTTTGGTTTTGGTGACGTTAATGGTTGTGTTATCTTTAAGAGATATAATTAATCAATGGTCTTAGACAGGCTCAGACTGACAAATAGTTTCAATTTTGGCTTGACTACTACATTGCCAATTGTAAGTTCTAATGTCACACTGAGCTTGTCGAAGTGCCAACAATAATTCAAGAAATATAAAAATGAAATTCTACTACGTTTAGATATTATTACGTGCAGACAAAACGTATTACACAGGAATGACTAATGATTTAGAAAGGCGAGTATCTCAGCATAAATCTGGGTACAAAAAAGACTCGTATACTGCAACAAGACTACCTGTTAAGTTACCTTGGTATTTACAATGTGAAAACCCAAAAGAAGCTATTAAAATTGAAAAACAAATAAAAGGTTGGTCTCAAAGAAAGAAAAGAGCATTAATTAATGAAAACTGGGATGATTTAGTCGAATTTTCAAAGAATTATAAGGAAAATGATAACCATATATAATTGATGGTGTTGTCTTCGACAAGCTCAGACTGACAAATAGTTTCAATTTTGGCTTGACTACTACATTGCCAATTGTAAGATTTAATGTCACAAAAAGCCTCTCGAAGCTTTAAAAACAGTATAGTTTTCAATTTAACTTTGGTAACTATAGTATAGTAAAATGGATATTGACAAATAAGTACAGTAATGTCACACTGAGCTTGTCGAAGTGCTAAAAAATTATGATATTTAAAAAAGAAAAAACATGAATAAAGAAGAATTAATAACTAAATTAAAAACCATTGTACAACCCTATATCCAAGATGAAGAAGCTTTTGCCAACCTCTCTGAAGAGACCGATTTTATAAACGATTTAAAAATAAATTCAGCTAATTTAGTAGATGTTATTTTAGATGTTGAAGACGAGTTTGATATCAGGATTGAAAACGACGATATGGAAAAAATGACGTCTGTAAAAGCAGCAATGGATATTGTAAACGAAAAGTTAGCTGTAAAATGATAGGTAATGATATTGTCGATTTAAAACAAGCAGCTAAAGATAGTAATTGGAAACGTCCACGTTTTTTAGACAAAGTTTTTACAGTTGAAGAACAACAGTTAATTGCAGATGCTAAAAACCAACACCAAATGGTTTGGTTACTTTGGAGCATGAAAGAAGCTGCTTATAAAGTAAATGTACAACAGTTTGGGAAGCGGTTTTTTAATCCGAAACGATTAGAGTGTGAGTTTGTTTCTTTAGAAAAAGGACAAGTTGTTATAGATTTTGAAACCTATTTTACAAGTTCTGAAATTAGTAAGGATTATGTTTATACTGTTGCTGTTTTAAACCCAAAACAAAGCTATAAAAGTGAATGGTTTAGAGATAAAAAATTAGAGATCAGTAAACAAAGCGATCACCTTCAAAACCGTTTTTTAAAAGCTTTAAATTTAGATTTAACAACCATTATAAAAAATAATGTTGGTGTACCTAAATTATATTGTAACACGAAAGTATTAAACACCTCTTTTTCTTTGACGCATCATGGCGCTTTTAGTGGCTATACAATGTTGTGATTTCTAAATACCGATTGGTGTTTTTTTCTATGTTTGTTTTACTTTCAAAAAACACCTTCTCACCATTTAAATCTCCCTCAATTAAATAATAATTACCTTTAAAAAAAGATTGTTTTACAGTTACTTTTAATTCAGATTTTTCAACAACTTGTAGTTGATGTGCATAAATAATCTCATTATCTATCACATTAAATTCACTAAAAAAAGAAGCTATTAAAGGTGTTCTAGGATTTTTATATAAGTGTTCAGGCAAATTATAAGCTTCAATAGTATTATTATTAAGTACCATCATGTTATCTGCAAAACCCAA
>NZ_JALZVX010000104.1 GCF_023299985.1 Lacinutrix sp.
CACATTTTACGCTTAAGCGATAAAAGTAATTTAAGAAGAGAGAAAGATAAATAACTAAAATATTTATAAGACGCCTAAACAATTAGTTTAGGCGTTTTTTTGTTTGAGACTTTTAAAGTGTCATTAGAAATTGAGTATGCGAATTGAGTGAGCACGCGTTAAGGATGGAAGTGGCATCCTTTTTTTTATTATAATAAACCAACTAACTGAAGTTAAAAAACCATGTTAATCTATAAAAGACTCACTAAGGTTAAGTAGAAAAAAAAAGATACAGCGGACAGCCTGACCAAGACTTTTTTGTCTTGGTAACGCCCCAAAAAAAATTATTTAAAGGAGAAGTATAAGAATAAGCAATAACCTAAGACTAATAATAAACCTTTGTATCTGCTTATTTGCATAACTTTAGGTATTAATATTAGTATAAGTAGGATGGCCGAAAAACCAATCATCCAGAAAATATCACTTCCTAAAATCTTTGCGTCTGTAACTGGAATGGATTTAATTATTGAGGTTAATCCTAAAACAGATCCAATATTAAAAATATTAGATCCAATTAGGTTTCCTAATGATAGTGCTTTTTCTTGTTTTGCAGCAGCTATTATTGAGGCTGCTAATTCTGGCACACTTGTACCAATAGCAATAACTGTAACAGCGATAACTGCGTCGCTAACACCTAATGCTTCGGCAAGACTTTTTGCACCATTTACTAACCAAACAGAACCAAAATATAGAGAAGTGGCACCTATTAATAGCCATATTAATATTTTAAAGTTTGCAGCTGTTGCGAGAGGATCTTTAGTGTTGTTAGTCTCAGGATCTGATTTTGAATTTTTAATTAATACTACTATAAATACTACTAAGGAGCAAAATAAAATGATGCCTTCTGTACTTGATAACATACTATCGTTTGCAAGAAAATAGTATAGCATAAAAGAAAAGAATAGCATTATTGGCCAATTAAGTTTGTAAAAAGATTTATCTACTGCTATAGGTCCTATCAACGCAGTGACACCTAATACCAAACCAATGTTGGCAATATTAGAACCTACTACATTGTTTATTGCAATTGCTGGTGCATCTCTTAAAGCAGCTTGTAGGCTTACTAGTAGTTCTGGAGCAGAGGTCGCAAAAGAGACAACCGTCATACCTATTACCATTTTAGACATGTTTAATTTGTAAGATAATGCTATAGATGCTTTAACTAAAAAATCGCCACCTACAACTAAAAGAATTAAACCTAAAATGACCCAAAGTATGCTCATAATTGAATTTTTATGCGAATATAAGTAATACCAAATAAATATTAAAACATGCCATGAAATTCGTTTATATAACGTTACTATGTTATTTAAAACTAAAAAAATAGTTAAAAAACTGTTTTTTTAGTTATGTAACTATTTTTTTAGTTATGTTTGTTTTCTAATATTAATATTATTTATGCAAAAGTTAACAAATAAGGAAGAGGAGATTATGCACATATTATGGAAGCTTGAAAATGCTTTTGTTAAAGATGTAATGGCAGAAATAAAAACGGAAAGACCGCATTACAATACGCTGTCTACAATGATTAGAAATCTAGAAGAGAAGGGCTATGTTAGTTACGAGGCTTTTGGTAAAACACATCGTTATTTTCCAATAGTTGCCAAGGAAGATTATAGAAATAAGTTTATGAATACTGCAATAGATAACTACTTTAATAGCTCTTATAAAAACGTTGTTTCCTTTTTTGCTAAAGAAGAAAAAATTAGTGTAGCAGAGCTTAAAGAGATTATTGATTTAATTGAAAAAAAGAAATAATTATGGACTATTTTTTAAAAGCATCTGTTGTAGTTATTATATTTTATTGTTGTTATAAATTGTTTTTGCAGCGCGAAACATTTTTTCAGTATAATCGATGGTTTTTACTAACAGGATTATTTTTAGCAACGGTTTTACCTCTTGTTGTTATTCCAATTTATATAGAATATACACCAACTCCTATTAACTTTATAGAAAGTACAACTGTAGTGTCTCAAGTGCAAAGTCAAGTTGTTAATAGTATAACATTTCTAGAGGTCTTGTTTTACTTGTATTTAATTGGGTTAGCTTATTTTTTTGGAAGACTCGTTCTTCAGTTTAAGTCGTTGCAAGCTTTATTGCATAAAGAAAGCAAGGTTAAAAAGGATTCTTTTTATTTTATAGAAACGGAAAAGTCTATTACTCCTTTTTCTTTTTTTAATCATATTGTTTTTAACCCAGAACAGTATACTAGATTAGAATTGAGTCACATTATTACACACGAAAAAGTTCATGCAAAACAACTCCATTCTTTAGACATGATTATTACACAAATAGCTACAGTTCTGTTTTGGTTTAATCCATTTATTTGGTGGTACAAAAGAGAAATACAACAAAATTTAGAATTTATTGCAGACTACAACGCGCAAAAAGAAATTAGTTGTTCTAAGAGTTATCAGACAGTTTTATTAAAAGCGAGCATTAATCAAAGTGAGCTAGTATTACCAAATTATTTTTATCAATCATTAATCAAAAAACGAATTATTATGTTACAAAAATCGAAATCTAAAAAGAGCAGACTACTAAAACTAACTATTGTGCTTCCTGTTTTGGCCTTGTTTTTAATGAGTTTTAATGTGGAAGAACGCTATGTTGCTAAAACAGTAGTTTATGAAAATGAAGTAAATACTGAAGACTTTATAATTACTTCTAAATCGACTGATAAAGAGATTGAAGCTATAAGCGTAAAGTTAGAGGCGCAAACGGATGGTTTAAAAATCAAGTTTTCTAATTTAAAACGAAACATTAATGGAGCAATTACTAATCTTTCTATTGAAACCAAAGCGAATGATAAAACTGCTTTTACAAAGCATATTACATATAAACATAAAGAAGGTAAACCAATAGGAAACATTGTTTTAAAAGTCGAGAACAACGAATTGATTTTTGGATATGTTGATATTGGTATGAATATGAAAGTTAATAAAGATGGTTCAACAACTTCATTTTTATCTAAAAAGGCTTCTGTAAAACAAGAGATGAAAACGAATGCAGGAGCTATACAGGTTCAAAATTCTGTTGATAATACAGTTGTGAAAGTTAGTAGTGATAAAAATAATGATGTTTTAATTATGTCGAGTTTATCTGATGGTAGCGTTGAAATTATTACTCAAAATAGTGATGGTAACCTTGTAAAAAATGGAACAGTTTTTTCTTCTAATAATAAAAATGTGCTAAATGGCGCAAAACAGTTTACAATGATTACGAGTCAAACTTCTAAAGATGGAAAGTTAATTAATGAAAATATAAAAATTGTTAATGCTAATAAATTAAATGACACTATTAATTTTGAGCCAACAAATTTAGAAACTAGTCATTTTAAAACATCTGTTGTTAGTAAAAATAAACCAATTGTATTTATTAATGGAATAAAGTCAACCAAAGAAGAATTAAAAAACTTAAAACCTGATAGCTTTGAATCTGTAACTGTTTTAAAAGATAAATCGGCTAAAGAAAAATATGGTTTTGAAGGCGTAAATGGAGTAGTTGAAATTATTACTAAAAAAAATGACCCTACAAAAAACAAAATAAATATAATTGATAGTATAAATCCTAAAAAAATAATAATGACGTTTCCAAATGGAGATTTAGATGCAAGTAATAACACTTTTATTAGCAAAACTAGCACACAAGATTTAGTATATATTGTTATTGATGGTAAAGAATCTAATAAACAAGAATTATCAGTACTTGATCCAGATAAAATAAAATCTATGAACGTTTTAAAACACGAAAATGCAATAACACTTTATGGCGAAAAAGGAAAAGACGGTGTAATTATAGTAACCACTAAAAAAGAAAATCCTTGGGATATTAGTTACCAAGTTTCTGAGGTGAGTTTTGAGGACAAGTCTGTTAAAGAAAAACTTCATTTAATCGATAAAAATTCTAGTGATATGGTTTTAGAACATTATAAATCATCATTAAAAAATGATGGTATAATCGTTAGTTATTCAAAATTAAGAAGAAACTCAAACGGAGAAATTAAAAGTATTAAAATTGATCTAAAAGATGATAATGGAAATAAGTCTAGTGCAACGTGGAAGAGGAACAAAGATGTGATTCCAAAAATATGGATTGGAAAATCTAATGGAAGTTTGATTGCTTCCTCTAGCTTATAAATAATAAATAAAAAATCCCAAACTTTTCAGTTTGGGATTTTTTTTAAACTTGTTGAATAATTTATTCAATAATAATTTTCTTAGTTAAAGTCTCATTTTCAGTATTAATTTTAACAACGTACAATCCACTTGATAAATCTAGATTAATAGCGCTGTTATTATTTATAATACTGTTTAATACCAAACGTCCTTCCGAAGAAAAAATAGAAATAGTATATTCTTGTTTGTTTCCAGAAATAAAGAGTTGATTGTTTACTGGATTAGGATAAAGCTTAATAGTTTCTGTAGAAAACTCTGTTACACTTAATGCGTTATTCCAAACCATACCTATTTGGTTTCCCCAAATATATTCTACCAAATCTGGCATATCTATAAAAGGATTTCTATTAAATTGCCACTCGTAAACAATGTTGTTTCTATTCATTTCAAAATCGTCTGGAGGATCGTTTCTATGCCAATCTAAAAGCGTTGTTAAATCTCCTAATTGTCCATCAACGTCTGGAAAACCATTTTCTATACTTAAGCCATTATATCTAATTTGCATATATAAAACGCTTCGTGCTACATCACCTTTAAAACTACCTGCCGTTGCTGTTGGTCCATTATATTCTCCATAATGTTGGTTACCTCTAGAACTGTTTTCTGGTCCATCTGCAGCTCTTAATGCGTGTGCATCGCTATTACCATGTCTTAAAGAATCTGCTTCTGTTGCCCAGAAAATATCCTTTCCATCTCTAATGTCGTCTAAATCTATACTTTGATAACCAGCCAAAGACCTTGGGAACGTGTGTTCTCTATTCCAAGTGCCAACATTACTAGACGTTGTTTGGAAATCTAATTTGGCACGAGCTTGTTCAGTGTAAACCAACCAAACTTGATTAGAGTTTGCAGGATTTTGGTCTGCTTGCTCTAAAATATCGATAACGTCTGTATAGGTTTGCGCTCTTACTATTGCAGGATCTGCTATAATACCTTGTAAGGCTTGTTCAAGTGTAGTAGGTGTGCTATTAATAGATAAACCGTCTATACTATTATAATAGCCAGTTGGTTGTGTGCTAGCAACTATTCCTGTTGTTGGGTTTAGAGGTGTGCCAAAAGGAGCAACAACAAAATCATTATCTACCACTCTTAGTTCTACAAAATTATTAAAAGGAATAAAAGGTGATGTTAAATTAGAAAACTTAATTAATAGTTCTTCATCTCCTTCATCTAAAGTGTCGTCTACCAAAGTAATATTTGTTGTTACAGTATTTTGTCCGTTAGGAATAACTATAGTTGTGTTTCCAGAATAATCCGAAGTATTAAAACCAAAATTATTTAGTGTAAAATCTATTGTAGTATCTGCAGTAACATTGGTTTCAGAAGTAAAAGTAATATCTAATGTTTCACCTTCTATATATTGTGTTTGTGTTGTAGAAATTGTAATAGGATTAAAAACAACTCCACTACCATCGTTTAAAGCTCTTGGAGTTGGAGTAGCAGCAGTATAACTTCCATCGTTATTACGTTGTATTGATCTTGGGTTTGCATTGGTGCCATTATCATTTATTTGTTCTAATAGTTCAAAACCTGGAGCATCATTAAAAAACTCAAGTAAATTTGTAACTGCAGTATCGTTAGTTTCATAAACTAAAATATCTACCACATTATTTAATGTCGCATCAGTTAGTTCTGGAAAGTCTGATGCATTTGCTTGATAAATAACAACAACATCTGGTCCGTTTTGAATAAGATTTTGAGAAAAAAGTAATTGCGGAAAAGGTGTAACTAAATCGCTACCAATTACAAATAAACCGTTAATGTCTGTGGTTAATCCATCTAAGTCTAAAGCGTAATAGCTTTTTCCTCCTGTGCTACTAGTGTTAGAGCCATTAAATAATACTAAAACAAAACCATCTAAACTTGTATTTGGGTTAGGTGTCTTTAGTTCAATAAATTCTTTAGTATCTATACTAGGTGTATCACAGTCTAATTCATTAATTACAACAGCTTGCGAAAAGCAAATAGAAGTAAAAATTAATGTCATTAAAATAGATAGTCTATTAATCTTCATAGCATAGTTTTTTGCAAATATACAATTATAAGTTAATCAAAATTTTGTTGAATAATTAATTAACTTTTATAAAATGAAATAATGAAAACACGAAATTTGTTACATTTTTAAACAAATAGCCTCTTGGCTTTTTTATTTTGTTTAAAAAAGGCTCTACGTTTGTTTTATACTAAAACAATAAAAGATGTTTTTAGTTTAAAATTAAAACTTTATCTAAGCTAGTGTATAAATAATTGTAATACTTTAGGTTTTTTTACTTATAAATGTAAAGTCAGTCGCGTTAATTTATATGTTTTTGTTTGGTGGGTAATTATGAAAAAATATATATTGAATGAACAATCATGAAAGTGCTTGTTATTATTAACCCTTAAACCTTAAATATTATGCTAACACTTGCTAAAATTATTATCGATGCTATATTATCGATATTTCTGTAACCACAAAATGTAAAACTTAGTCTAGAATAAGTTTTACTATTTTTAAAGGAAACAGTATTTGGCAAACATTAATTAAAAGTATAATTTTGGAGTCTTAAAAATAGTATTCACTATTTTAATAAATAGGAATGCATTATGAAAAAACAAATATTTAAAATATTAGCAAAAATTAATAAGATCGTTTTGCCAAGTTACTCAAAAAGACAATTAGATTTAACTAAAGCCACGAAGCTACAGATGGCTATTTTTGGTTGGAAACTTTACGTTACCAAAAATGCTTTAGATTAAACTTTATAATTTTAAGTTTTTATTTTGACCATTATATAAAAAAGAGATATATTTGCACCCACAAAAAAGGCCTCGTGGCGCAACTGAATAGCGCACTTGATTACGGCTCAAGAGGTTACTGGTTTGAATCCAGTCGAGGTCAC
>NZ_JALZVX010000105.1 GCF_023299985.1 Lacinutrix sp.
ATAATTTACAAAAACTGTTACTTCGGGTTTAAAACCACAAAAGGAATAATCATTTCTTCTAACGACACACCACCATGTTGGTAAGTGTTTCTATAATAACTTACATAATGATTGTAATTATTAGGATAAGCAAAAAACAAATCACTTTTAGCAAAAATAAAAGAGCTATTCATGGACATAGAAGGCAGAAGTATTGTTTTAGGATCTTTTGCAGCCAAAACATCTTTGTTCTCGTAACTTAAACTACGACCTGTTTTATAACGTAAGTTTAAACTAGTATCGCGATCTCCAACAACTTTAGATGGGTTTTTTACATTAATAGTACCATGATCTGTAGTAATAATTAGTTTAAAGCCCATTTGTTGCGCTTGCTGTATCATCTCTAATAAAGGAGAGTTTTTAAACCAACTCTGTGTTAATGAGCGATATGCTTTATCGTTAGATGCTAATTCTTTAACAACATCCATTTCTGTTTTAGAGTGCGATAACATATCTACAAAGTTGTAAACCACAACTGTTAAATCGTTGTCTTTAGTGCCTTTAAAATTATCTGCTAATTTTTTACCATTTTTAAGATTGGTAATTTTATAGTATTCGTGTTTGTAGTTAGAAAGCCCTAAACGTTTCATTTGTGCTGTTAAAAAATCGTTTTCATGCATATTTTTACCACCTTCGTCTGTATCGTTTTTCCAATACTCTGGATGTAGTTTTTCCATATCACTAGGCATTAAACCAGAGAAAATAGCATTTCTAGCGTATTGTGTAGCAGTAGGAAGGATGCTAAAAAACGCGCTTTCTTTTTCTTTTTTATAGTGTTTAGATACAAAAGGTTCGAAAGCCTTCCATTGGTCGTAACGTAAATTATCTACAACCACTAAAAGTGTAGGTTGCTCTTTGCTTAATTCTGGAGCTATTTTGTCTTTAAATAGGTTATAAGACAATGTTGGTGCATCTACATTAGGTTCAAACCAAGTAGGATATTCCTTATCTATAAATTTTCCAAACTGGAGGTTAGCTTCGTTTTTTTGCGATTCTAAAATCTCGAACATACCAGAGTCTTCAATATCTTCTAGTTGCATTTCCCAGTAAATAAGCTTTTGGTAGAGTGCAACCCATTCTTCGTAGCTATTAACCATAGCCATATCCATAGCAATTTTTCTAAACTCTTGCTGGTAATTAGAGGTTGTTTTTTCTGACACCAATCGCGAATGGTCCAAATTTTTCTTTAAACTCAGTAAAATCTGATTTGGGTTTACTGGTTTTATAAGGTAATCGGCAATTTTATTGCCAATTGCTTCTTCCATTATATATTCTTCCTCACTTTTGGTAATCATTACCACAGGCAATGTGTCTTGCTTTTCTTTTATTTCATGTAAGGTTTCTAAACCTGTAAGTCCAGGCATGTTTTCGTCTAAAAATACAATGTCAAATTTGGTATCTTCTAAAATTTCTAGCGCTTCTGTACCACTATTACACTTAGTAACGCTGTAGTTTTTTTGCTCTAAAAAAATAATATGTGGTTTTAGTAAATCGATTTCATCGTCAACCCAAAGTATTTTTATTTTATCCATGTATATTTGTTTATCTAAAATCAGTAAAAAATTATCAGTTTGCAGAAAAGTAACAAACTTAAAATATTAAACGACCCAATTTACGGATTTATTACAATCCCTAATTCTTTAATTTTCGATTTAATAGAACATCGCTATTTTCAAAGGCTGCGTCGCATTACACAAATGGGCATGAGTTACTTGGTTTATCCAGGTGCTCACCACACGCGTTTTCACCATGCAATAGGTTGCATGCATTTAATGCAAAAGGCAGTACAAGTGCTTCGTTTTAAAGGTGTTGAAATTAGTGAAGAAGAGAAAAACGCCCTTTATATTGCTATTTTACTGCATGATATTGGTCATGGACCATTTTCTCATGCTATGGAGCATAGTATTGTAAATGGAATTTCTCACGAGCATATTTCTATGCTTCTAATGGAAAAACTAAATACAGAATTTAACAACGATTTAACGTTGGCTATTAAAATGTTTAAAGGCGAATATCCACGCCAATTTATGTGCGAGCTTATTTCTAGCCAAATAGATATGGATAGAGCAGATTACCTTAAGCGCGATAGTTTTTATACAGGTGTTGCCGAAGGTAATATTAATAGCGAACGCCTAATTACCATGCTTAATGTAAAGGATAATAAATTAGTTGTAGAGGATAAAGGTATTTATAGTATTGAAAAATTCTTGGTGGCTAGACGCCTAATGTATTGGCAAGTGTACTTGCACAAAACAAGTTTAACAGCAGAACAACTATTAATTAGAGTATTAAAACGTGCTAAAGAATTAACAAAAAGAGGAGAAATTTTAAGTGCTAGTAAACCACTACAATATTTTTTAAATGAAGAAATAACCTTAGGAGATTTTAATAGCGAAAGTTTAGAAACGTTTTCTAAATTAGATGATTATGATATTGTTTCAGCAATGAAAGCATGGCAATATCATGATGATTTTGTATTAAAAAACCTTTGCCAAATGATTATTAATCGTGATTTGCTTAAGGTTAAAATTAAGAAAAAAGAGATTAAGCCTTCTTTATTATTGCAACATAAAAACGAATTAATAGAAAAGTATTCTATTTCTGAAACAGAAGCCGATTATTTTGTGTTTACTGGAAAAATATCAAACCAAGCTTATACCAGAAAGAAACAAGGTATTAATATTTTACACAAAAACGGAAAGATTGAAGATATAGTTAAAGCTAGCGACCAATTAAACCTTAAAGCACTAGCGAAGCCAGTAACAAAATATTATATATGTTATCCAAAACCTTAGTATTAGTTTCTGTAATACAATTGAATTTTAAACAACTAAAACAGCTATCTATCGCTTTGATAACAAGTGTTTCAGTCTAATAGCAGCAAACTACCTTTAAACAACCTATAATATATGATACATTTTTTCTATTTTTGCGAGAGATGAAATTTACAGCAGAACAAATAGCTGATATTTTAGAAGGTGACATTGTTGGAGATCCACAAGTAGAAGTTTCTAAATTATCAAAAATAGAAGAAGGTGTAGAAGGTGCTTTAACCTTTTTAGCCAATCCTAAATACACTCCTTTTATATATAGCACAAAAGCAACTATTGCAATTGTGAATAGAGATTTTGAACCAGAACAAGAAATATCGGCTACTTTAATTAAAGTGGACGATGCTTATAAGTCTTTTTCAAAACTTTTAGAATATTACAATCAAGTAAAAAATAATAAGGTAGGTATAGAGCAGCCTAGTTACGCTTCAGAAACGGCAACATATGGCGAAAATGTTTATTTAGGCGCATTTTCTTATTTAGGCGAAAACGTAAAACTTGGCGATAATGTTAAAATTTATCCGCAAGTATATATAGGAGACAATGTTACTATTGGTGATAATACTACCATTTATGCAGGTGCTAAATTATATTCTGAAACAGAAATAGGGAAACACTGTATTATAAATAGTGGGACAATAATAGGAGCAGATGGTTTTGGATTTGCACCAGACAAAAATGGAGCGTTCCAAAAAGTACCACAAACAGGTAATGTTATTATTGAAGATTATGTAGATATTGGCTCTGCAACAACAATAGATAGAGCTACATTGGGTTCTACTATTATTAGACAAGGCGTAAAATTAGATAACCAGATACAAATTGCACATAATGTAGAAATTGGTAAAAACACAGTAATTGCTGCACAAACAGGAATTGCTGGATCTACAAAAATGGGCGAAAATTGCTTAATAGGTGGTCAAGTTGGTATAGCAGGACATCTAACTATTGGTAACAATGTTAGAGTACAAGCGCAAACAGGAATAGGTCATCGTGTTAAAGATGGCGAAAAACTCTATGGTTCTCCAGCAATAGATTATGGTAATTATGTAAAATCTTATGTGCATTTTAAAAACTTACCAGGAATAATTAAAACTATAAACGAATTAGAAAAAAAAGTAAATGGCAATAGTTAATTCGGAAATTAAACAGAAAACAATAGACAAAGAGATCTCTTTAAAAGGTGTTGGTTTACACACTGGAAAAGATGTAACTTTAACTTTTAAACCTGCTCCAGCAAATTCTGGATTTGCTTTTAAACGTATAGATTTAGAAGGCAGTCCTGTAATAGAAGCAGATGCAAACTATGTAACAAACACGCAACGTGGTACATGTTTAGAGAAAAATGGAGTAACCATACAAACATGCGAGCATGTATTGGCTGCATTTACAGGTTTAGATATAGATAATGCAATTATAGAATTAGATAACTCAGAGCCTCCAATAATGGATGGTTCTTCAAAATTCTTTGTAGAAGCTATAGAAAATGCAGGAATAGTAGAGCTTGATGCTTTTCGTGAAGAGTATATTGTTAAAAATGTTATTTCTTATCTAGATGAAGAAACAGGAAGTGAGATTTTAGTAATGCCAGCTAAAGAATATCAAGTAACAACTATGGTAGATTTTGGCACTAAAGTTTTAGGAACCCAAAACGCTACGCTTAGCCGTTTGTCTGATTTTAAAAAGGACATTGCAGATTCTCGTACTTTTAGTTTTTTACACGAATTAGAAGCCCTTTTAGAAAATGGATTAATAAAAGGAGGCGATTTAAACAATGCTATTGTATATGTTGATAAAGAATTATCACCAGCCACAATGGAAAAACTACAAGTAGCCTTTAAAAAAGATAAAATATCTGTAAAGCCTAATGGTATTCTTGATAATTTAACCTTGCATTATCCTAACGAGGCTGCAAGACATAAATTATTAGATGTTATTGGAGATTTAGCTTTAATAGGAACGCGTATTCGTGGAAAAGTAATAGCGAATAAGCCAGGACATTTTGTAAACACGCAGTTTGCCAAGAAAATGTCTAGAATAATTAAGAACGAAAGACGAAATAACTTTCCTGAGGTAGATTTAAATCAAACACCTTTAATGGATGTTAACCAAATAATGGATATGTTGCCTCATAGGCAGCCCTTTTTGTTATTAGATAAGGTTTTTGAACTTACAGACACTAAGGTGGTAGGTATGAAAAACGTGACCATGAACGAAGAGTTCTTTAAAGGACATTTTCCTGGTTCACCAGTAATGCCAGGTGTTTTAATTGTAGAAGCTATGGCACAAACAGGAGGTATTCTAGTATTAAGTACTGTTCCAGATCCTGAAAATTACCTAACATTTTTTATGAAAATGGATAAAGTTAAGTTCAAGCAAAAAGTAGTACCAGGAGACACTTTAATTTTTAAGTGCGAATTAATAACACCAATTAGAAGAGGTATTTGCCACATGCAAGGTTATGCTTATGCAAACGGTAAATTATGCGCAGAAGCAGAGTTAATGGCGCAAATATCTAAAATAAAATAATATTTTATTACCATAATAATAGAATTAACAAAGCAGGCTTTACAATAGTAATTAGAGCTTATAAATTAAAATGCAAATACATTTTTACAGCTAAAAATAATATTTCAAAAAATGAACCAACCATTAGCATACGTACATCCAGGAGCAAAAATAGCTAAGAATGTAGTTATAGAGCCTTTTACAACTATATATAATAATGTTACCATAGGAGAAGGAACTTGGATAGGAAGTAATGTAACCATTATGGAAGGTGCTCGAATTGGTAAAAACTGTAGTATTTTCCCTGGTTCTGTAATTTCTGCAGTACCACAAGATTTAAAGTACGACGAGGAAGATACTTTAACTATTATAGGAAACAACGTTACTATTAGAGAATGTGTTACTATTAATAGAGGTACAACAGATAGAATGAAAACTGTTATCGGAGATAATTGTTTAATAATGGCTTATTGTCATGTTGCCCACGATTGTATTGTTGGTAATAACTGTATTTTTTCTAATAATAGTACACTAGCAGGACATGTTACTATTGGTGATTATGTTATTTTAGCAGGTATGACTGCTGTTCATCAATTTTGTTCTGTAGGAAATCATGCTTTTGTAACAGGAGGTTCTTTAGTAAGAAAAGATGTGCCACCTTTTGTTAAAGCCGGTCGTGAACCTATATCTTATGTTGGTATTAATTCTGTTGGATTAAGAAGACGAGGTTATGCAACCGAAAAAATTAGAGAGATTCAGGATATTTATAGAATATTATATCAAAAAACTTATAATAATACACAAGCTGCTGGCATTATAGAAGCAGAAATGGAAGCAACCACAGAACGCGACGAAATTCTTCAGTTTATTAAAAATTCTCATCGTGGTATTATGAAAGGTTACTTCAAATCAAATTAATAAAATTAAATTAGAAAATTATGGCTAGTACTTCAGATATAAGAAACGGATTGTGTATTAAGTATAACAATGATATATACAAAATAGTTGAGTTTTTACATGTAAAACCAGGAAAAGGACCTGCTTTTGTTCGTACTAAAATGAAAAGTGTAACAAACGGAAAGGTTTTAGATAATACATTTTCAGCAGGACACAAACTAGAAGATGTTAGAGTAGAGACTCATAAATTTCAGTTTTTATATAATGATGGTGATTTCTATCATTTTATGAATAATGAAGATTACTCGCAAATTCAATTAATAGAAGCAGCGTTAGATAAGCCAGAACTAATGAAAGAAGGTCAAGTTGTTACAGTAACAATTAATGCTGAAGATGATGCGCCTTTATCTGTAGAATTACCTGCAAGTGTGGTGTTAGAAGTAACAGGAACTGAGCCAGGAGTTAAAGGAAACACTGCTACAAATGCTACTAAACCTGCAACAGTAGAAACAGGAGCAACAGTAAATGTTCCGTTATTTATTAATGAAGGAGATAAAATTAAAGTTGAAACAGAAAAAGGTACTTATAAAGAACGTGTAAAAGAATAGTTAAAAGAGTAGGCAGTGCTAAGTCTTCATTTTGCGGTTTTACTTGATTGCATATTTTTAAGACTGTAAACTGAGACCTGTAAACTGAGACCTGTAAACTGAAACTTTAAAAATGAAATTTCCAAATCCACATACATTAAAGCAAATAGCTCAATTAATCGATTGTGATTATATTGGTGCAGATAATTTTCAGGTTTTAGGGATGAATGAAATTCACGTGGTAGAATCGGGAGATATTGTTTTTGTAGATCATCCTAAATATTATGATAAAGCATTACAGTCTAATGCTACAATTATATTAATTAATAAAGATGTAGATTGTCCAGAAGGTAAAGCGCTATTAATTAGCGATGATCCTTTTCGAGACTTTAATAAATTAACACATCATTTTAAACCTTTTAAAGCTGCGAATGCTAGTGTTTCAGCTTCAGCTAAAATAGGAGAAAACACAATATTGCAACCTAATTGTTTTATAGGAAACAATGTAATTATTGGTGATAATTGTGTAATTCATGCTAATGTTACTATTTACGATGATGCTGTTATAGGTAATAATGTAACCATACATTCTGGTACTATATTAGGAGCAAGCGCATTCTATTACAAAAATAGAGCAGAAGGTTTCGATCAATTAGTATCTGGAGGACGTGTAGTTATAGAAAATAATGTAGATATTGGTGCTCTATGCACTATAGATAAAGGAGTAACTGGAGATACAATTATTGGAGCGGGTTCAAAATTAGACAATCAAATACAGGTTGGACACGATACTGTAATTGGTAAAAAATGCCTTATTGCGTCTCAAGTAGGTATTGCAGGTTGTTGTATTATTGAAGATGAAGTTACTATTTGGGGCCAAGTAGGTACAAATAGTGGTATTACTATTGGAAAAAAAGCTGTGATTTTAGGGCAAACAGGTGTTACAAAATCTGTTGCTGGAGGAAAGAGTTATTTTGGTACTCCAATTGAGGAATCTAGAGTTAAATTAAAAGAATTAGCTTACGTAAAGCGAATTCCTAGTATTATAGAGCAACTAAAAAATAAATAAATGTCATCTAAAAAAATAGTTAAGGCTTTTTACGATTCTAATTTGGCAACAGATGAGAATATTATAGATATGTTTCATGACGACTCTATATTAAACTGGAACAGTAGTCAAGGTTTTACAGCTTTAAATAAAGACGGAATTTCTGAAATGCTTAAAGGTATTAAGGAATCATATTTATCTTTTTCATACAGATTAAGTCATTTATTAGAAGACGATAACACTGTTACTGCCAGATATACTATTTATTACACAACAATAGAGAGGCCATTAAAAGAAGAGCCGCTTGCGCATTTTATTTCAATTTGGGAAGTAAAAGATGGTAAGATCTATAAGGGTTTTGAAATTAGTCAGAAACTAGACGAGAGTGTTGAGAATTTAACCTCTTTTTCAGAAATCAAGATGTAGGAATTAACATACAAAAAAATAATTCAACCTTTTTTATCGTACTTCAACCGATATATGTTAAAAAAATATGTATTTCATCGATTTTATTTGCTTTTAATAGACTTAACTCTATCTTTGTTAAAACAAAAAACAATTTCAATATTAAATTTATGAAAAACAAATTATTTTTTTTAGCATCCCTTTTTATGCTTGCGTCTTTTGCACAAGACGACATGCTTATTGTTCAAACAGGAAACCTTTATGGAATACTTAATAGCGATGGAGTAGAAGTCGTTAAACCAAAGTATCATTCAATAAGCGATTTCGGTTTAACAAAAACAGGATGGGCTAAAGTTCAGTTAAATGACAAGTATGGTTTTATTAATGCAGAAGGAGAACAAATTATTGATATCAAATATGATAAGTTGGGCGAATTTGGAGAGTACAATAAAAACTTATTAAAAATAACATTATTAGCTAAATCTGGGTTTATTGATAAATCTGGTAGAATTGTAGTAGAGCCAATTTATGATGTAATCGAGCAATTTGGTGGCATTCATAGAGATTGGGCATTGGTAAAACTAAATAACTTATTCGGCTTTATAGATTCTACAGGTAAAAAAATTATTGAGCCTATTTACGATACAATAAGTGAGTTTGATCTAATTAAAAAAGATTGGGCTATGATTGAGCTTAACGGTAAATACGGTTTTATTTCAAGAGAAGGTCGTGTAGTGGTAAAGCCTAATTATGCTAGTATTAGTAACTTTGATGAATATAGAAAAGGTTGGGCTAAAGTAAGTTTAGAAAACAACAAATATGGATTCATTAATACAGATGGTAAAGAGGTCGTAGTACCAAATTATGATAATGTAGAACGGTTTAAGAAGAAAAAAGGCAACAATATTTTTGTTAAAAAAGAATTTGTTGTAGAAAGAGATTAAGTTTCTGTTTCAATATTATTAAAAAAGCTCAAATTAATTTTTGAGCTTTTTTTTGTTTTTTTATTAAAAAATATACATGTGAATAGTTATTAAAAAAAAACCAAAAAAAAATTACAAAAGAGGTAACAAAAACTTACTTTTGTTCTACAATAAAAAAAAATACAAATGAGCGTATTAGTAAACAAAGATTCAAAAATAATAGTTCAAGGTTTTACAGGTAGTGAAGGTACTTTTCACGCTGGACAAATGATTGAGTATGGAACAAATGTTGTTGGTGGTGTAACTCCAGGAAAAGGAGGCCAAACACACTTAGATAGACCAGTTTTTAATACAGTAGAAGAAGCTGTTACTAAAGTAGGAGCAGATACAACAATTATTTTTGTACCACCTGCTTTCGCAGCAGATGCTATTATGGAAGCAGCAGATGCAGGAATTAAAGTAATTATTTGTATTACAGAAGGTATTCCTGTAGCAGATATGATTAAAGCATCTGATTATATAAGCGGAAAAGACTGTAGGTTAATTGGACCTAACTGTCCAGGTGTTATTACACCAGGAGAAGCTAAAGTTGGTATTATGCCAGGTTTTGTTTTTAAGGAAGGTAAAGTTGGTATTGTTTCAAAATCTGGAACATTAACTTACGAAGCTGCAGACCAGGTAGTAAAACAAGGTTTAGGTATAACAACTGCTATTGGTATTGGTGGAGATCCAATTATTGGTACTACAACAAAAGAAGCAGTAGAGTTATTAGTTAATGATCCTGCTACAGAATGTGTAGTAATGATCGGTGAAATTGGTGGTCAATTAGAAGCGGATGCTGCTAATTGGTACAAAGCTAGTGGTAGTAAAAAACCAATTATTGGTTTTATTGCTGGAGAAACTGCACCTGCTGGTCGTACAATGGGTCACGCTGGAGCAATAGTAGGAGGAAGCGATGACACAGCTCAGGCTAAAAAGGCTATTATGAGAGATTGTGGTATTCATGTTGTTGACTCTCCCGCAGAAATTGGTAAAAAAGTAAAAGAAGTTTTAGGTTAAAATTTCATGCAAATAAATATTTTAACAGTAAAATACTGTTAAAATATTTATAATATATAAACGTAATAAGTTCGTTGGCTGTAAATTAGTTAACGAACTTTTTTAGTTTTAAAATAAAACTAATCTTGAACTTGTTTCAAGATCTAATGAATTAGTATTCTTTAATAATTAATGCTAAAATGGGTCAATATTTACAAACAATTAATTAATCAAAAAAACCAAAAAATGAAAAATTTAAGATTAGTTGTTATCATCTTATTTATAACTTCAATTTATAGTTGTAAAAAAGATAACGACAAAACAATGGCTTATGCAGTAGAGAGCCAGAAAGATACTAACGGATTTTCTTTTGAAACAGTTGACAACGATCCAACAGGACTACGTTTATATACATTAGATAATGGTTTAAAAGTGTATATGAGTAAAAATACAGACGAGCCAAAAATTCAAACGTATATAGCTGTTAGAGCAGGATCTAATTACGACCCTAAAGAATCTACAGGTTTAGCACATTATCTTGAGCACATGGTTTTTAAGGGTACAGACAAAATTGGAACCATAGACTATGAAAAAGAAAAAGTATACTTAGATAAAATTTCAGATTTATACGAGCAACACAGAGCAGAGCAAGATCCAGATAAAAAACTTGAATTGTATCGTGAAATAGATAAAGTATCTTTAGAAGCCTCTAACTATTCTGTAGCCAATGAGTACGATAAGATGACGAGTTCTCTTGGTGCAACAGGTACTAATGCACATACTTGGTTTGAAGAAACTGTGTATAAAAATAAAATACCTGCTAACGAACTTAGTAAATGGTTAGCACTAGAAGAAGAGCGTTTTAGTCAATTAGTATTACGTTTGTTTCATACAGAATTAGAAGCTGTTTTCGAGGAGTTTAATAGAGGTCAAGATAACGACGGAAGAAAACGTTACGCAGCAATGTTAGAAGGTTTATTTCCTAATCATCCTTATGGACAACAAAAAACTATTGGTACAGCAGAGCATTTAAAGAATCCATCTTTAGTAGATATTAATAATTATTTCGATAAATATTATGTACCTAATAATATGGCAATGGTATTAGTTGGAGATTTAGATTTTGAAGCTACTATTAAAGAAGTTGAGGCAACTTTTGGTAAACTAAAACGTAAAGAAGTTACACATCCTACACTACCAAAAGAAGAAGCTATAACAAGTGTGTTAACTACAGAGGTTTCTGGACCAACTTCAGAGAGTGTATCTATTGCATATCGTGCAGCAGCAGTTAATTCTAAAGAAGAGAAATTAGTAACACTTTGCGACATGATTTTAGCTAATGGAAATGCAGGATTAATAGATTTAAACTTAAACCAACAGCAGTTAGTGCAAAGAGCTGGTTGTAATACAACGTTTTTAAATGATTATGGCTACCATAGTTTTTCGGGTTCTCCAAAAGAAGGACAGTCTTTAGATGAAGTAAAGGATTTAATTTTAGGTCAAATTGAAAAACTTAAAAAAGGAGAATTTGAAGATTGGATGATTGATGCTGTAATTAACGACCTTAAAAAATCACAACTTCAACAGTACGAGAATAGTACTGCATTAGCATCAGCTTATTTTGATGCTTTTATTCATAGAGTAGATTGGAATGATAAAGTAAGTTTCTTAAGCGATTTAAAGAAAATTTCTAAAAAAGAATTGGTAGATTTTGCAAATACCTTTTATAAAGAGAACTACGTAGTAACTTACAAACGTAAAGGAGAAGATAGTAATATTGTGAAAGTTTCTAATCCAGGCATAACACCTGTAAAATTAAATAGAGATCAATCTTCAGATTACATTAAAGCTTTTAATGCTAAGGAGTCTAAGCCTTTAGCACCTTTATATGTTGATTATGCTTCAGCTATAAAAAATAAAGAAACAAGCAATGGCTTAAAGGTGTCTTATATAGAGAATGAAACTAACGACTTGTTTACTATGAATATTATTTTCGATATGGGAAATGATAGTGACAAGAAATTAGGATTAGCCGTTGGTTATCTTGAGTATTTAGGTACAGAAAAGTATTCTGCTGAAGCCTTAAAAAAAGAATTTTATAAATTAGGTGTCGATTATTCTGTTAATACAGGAGGAGAGCAAACTTTTGTAAGTTTAAGTGGTTTAAAAGAAAACCTACCAAAAGGATTAGAACTTTTAGAGAACCTTTGGGAAAATGCAGTGCCAAACAAAGAGGCATACAATAAGTATGTAGAATCTATAGCAAAAGGAAGACAAGATAGTAAAACAAGCAAAGGTCGTATTTTACGTTCTGGTTTAATGAATTATGCTAAATATGGTGAAAATTCGAGATTAAGAAATATTATTTCTATTAATGAGTTAGAGAAAATAGAGCCTCAAACACTTGTATATATAACTAAAGATTTAAAAAAATACAACCAGCGTGTTTTCTATTATGGTAAAGATGTAGATGCAGCAGTGAGTGCTTTAAATACGTTTCATAAAGTGCCAGAAAAATTAGAAGACTATCCAAAAGCAACCACTTATAACGAGCAAGAAACAGGAGGTAACGTCTATTTTGTAGATTACGATATGGTACAAAGTGAAATGATGTTTTTAGCAAAAGGAGAACCTTTTAAGGCAGAAAACATGGCAGCTTCTACATTATTTAATACGTATTTTGGAGGTGGTTTATCTTCAATTGTGTTTCAAGAAATTCGTGAGTCTAAGTCATTAGCGTATTCTGCATGGTCTAGTTATTCTACAGCACAAAAACAAGACGAATCTAATTATGTTATGGCTTATATTGGAACTCAAGCTAATAAAATGCCGCAAGCAGTTGAAGCAATGATGGATTTAATGAATAATATGCCAGAAGCAGAAGAGCAGTTTACTGCAGCTAAAGAAGCAACATTAAAGAAATTAGCTGCGCAGCGTATTACTAAATCTAATATTTTCTGGAGTTATGAAAGACTTCAAAAATTAGGAATAGATAACGATAATCGTGAAGCTATGTATAATGCTATTCAAAACATGACAATGGCAGATTTACGTAATTTCTTCAATCAAAACATTAAAGGAGAAGATTATAATGTTATGGTTATTGGTAATAAAAAAGATATTGATTTTAAAGCACTTAAAAAATTAGGTGAAGTTCAAGAAATGGATGTCGATCATTTATTTAATTACGAAAAAGTACAAGACGTAAGATTGTAAGCAATCTTAATAGTCTTGTATAGACAAGAATTCATTATTAAAACCTCACAAATACTTTAATTTGTGAGGTTTTTTATTCTGAAGAACGTAGTAATTACTATATTTGAAATACTAAATAAAACTAATTTTTATATGAAACTTTTAGAAGGTAAAACAGCCATAATTACAGGAGCTAGTCGTGGTATTGGAAAAGGTATAGCTGAAGTATTTGCGCAGCAAGGTGCAAATGTTGCATTTACATATAGTTCTTCAGTAGAAGCAGCAAATGCGTTAGAAAAAGAATTAAACACTTTAGGTGTTAAAGCAAAAGGATATAAAAGTAATGCAGCAAATTTCGAAGAGTCTCAAAAGTTAGCAGAAGACGTTTTAGCAGAATTTGGTAGCATAGATATACTTATTAATAATGCAGGAATAACAAAGGATAATTTGTTAATGAGAATGGGAGAAGAGGACTTCGATAAAGTAATTGAGGTTAACTTAAAATCTGTTTTTAACATGACAAAAGCGGTACAGCGTACCATGCTTAAACAACGTAAAGGTTCTATTATTAATATGAGTTCTGTTGTTGGTGTAAAAGGTAATGCAGGACAAACAAATTATGCAGCTTCTAAAGCTGGTATTATTGGTTTTTCTAAATCTGTAGCTTTAGAGTTAGGTTCAAGAAACATTAGAAGTAATGTTATCGCGCCAGGTTTTATAGAAACAGAAATGACTGCAAAGTTAGACGAAGAAACCGTTAAAACATGGCGTAATGCGATACCATTAAAACGTGGTGGAACTCCAGAAGATATTGCTAATGTTTGTGTGTTTTTAGCTAGTGATATGTCTGCTTATGTAACAGGTCAGACATTGAATGTTGATGGTGGCATGTTAACTTAATTATTGCTCAAATCTATTTTTAAATGAAAAAACAATTAATTTTATTAGGATGTTTATTTATGCTATTAACTATCAATGCTCAAGTAAGCGTTGGTCCAAGGCATATTGGAACATCTAAAAGTTTCCCAAAAGGTCGTTTAGGCAAACTTAAAGGCACAGAAACAATATTTGTTTTATCAGATATTATCGATAGTTCTACTTATGAAAAACTATTGAGTGATTCGTGGGATGTTACACCATATAAGTTAGTAAACCGTAAAGATTTTAATATTCTAGATTATGTAGATGATAAATATTCTTTTGCCAATTTAGAAGGACATCATGTAGAGAAACAAACGAAATCTGGTGCAATAGTACATTATTTGTATTTGTATATTAAGTTTTTTATGCTTGATGCAGAGGGTTTAAAAAAAGATTTAAGTAAGTTAGATAAAAGTAGTAAGCGGTATAAAAAGAAACTTAGAAAAGCGATATCCTCTAACAAAGAGAATTTAGCAAGAGTAGATTTGTTTCCAAAGGATAATTTTTTACCTATAGCTTTAAGTTCAGAATCTTCAGTAATTATGGATACTATATATAGTAAGGACGTTTTCTATAACTATAAGTCAGGATTTCTTAAAAATTATTTTCAGAAAGTGAATAACCAACTAAAAGAAGGTGAAGAATATTGGATGTATGAAAATGATTTTTTACCAGAATTAATTAAACTTGGTAAGAAGACATTGTTTATACCTAACTACCATTTAAACAAGTTCAATCCTTGGAAAATGAAAAACACAAAGGATAACGATGGTTTTAAAAAAGTGATGGAAGACTACGAACATAAATTTGAATTTCAAGATGAAAACGAAATTGATAAACGTATTCTAGCAGGCGAAGAATTTTACTATCTTAGGTTTGTTAGAGTAAACTCTTCAAAATTTGTTCATATAATTAATTCTAAAACAGGAGAAATTGTCTACCGAAACTATATTGCAGGTATGCTGTCTTCTTATAATTTAAAGTCAAGACATATTAAAGATATTAATAGTAAAATAAAAAAAGCACTAAAAAAGTAATTTTATAAATACTACTAAAAACATTGTCAACACAAACTCTCTTATACATAATACTTGCAGGAATAATAGCGCTTTTATTAGCGCTTTTCCAATATAAACACAAAGCAAAAGGCAATTCTAAAAAGAATGCGATTTTTACTGTTCTACGTTTTTTAAGTATTTTTGGTGTTTTACTGTTGCTTATAAATCCTAAGTTCGAGCAGGTAAAAGTTTATAACGAAAAGCCAAATTTAGTATTAGCCATTGATAACTCTAATTCAATCAAACATTTAAATCAAGAAGAAAATGTTATTAAAATTGTGCAGAGTATTAAAGATAACGTTGCATTAAAAGAAAAGTTTAATGTTGATGTTTTTTCCTTTGGGAATACGCTTAACACCTCAGATTCTTTATCGTTTTTAGAGAAACAAACCAATATAGATAAGGTTTTTAAGGAGTTAAACCAAGTGTATAAAAATACTGTTTCTCCAACCATAGTTATTTCGGACGGAAACCAAACCTATGGTAATGATTACGAATATACTGCAAAAAAGTACAATCAGCCAATATATCCAATAGTTGTTGGTGATACCATACGCTATTCAGATTTAAAATTAAAACAACTTAACGTTAATAAGTATGCGTTTTTAAAAAACAAATTCCCTGTAGAAGCTATTCTGGTTTATAATGGTGATAAAAATGTAAATACTAAGTTTGTTGTTACTTCGGGAAAAAGCACAGTGTATTCAAAAAACATAAGTTTTTCGGAAAAGGATAATTCTAAAATTTTAAACTTCACTTTGCCAGCAAACAGCGTTGGTGTAAAAAGTTATATAGCCAATTTAATTCCTATTAGTACAGAAAAAAACAAAGCAAATAATAGTAAGAATTTTGCGGTTGAAGTTGTTGATGAAAAAACAAAGGTAGCGATTGTGAGCTCTGTTTTACATCCAGATTTAGGTATGCTAAAAAAGAGTATAGAAACAAACGAACAACGTAAAGTAGTATTCTTAAAACCTCAAGAAGCAATTAGTCAATTAAATGATTTACAATTAGTTATTGTGTATAATCCAAACAATACATTTAATAGTTTGTTTAAGGCTGTAAAACTTCAGAATAAAAACAAGTTTGTAATTGCAGGACCTAAAACAGACTTTAAATTTTTAAATGCAAATAGCGAAAATTACCAACACGATATTACATCGCAAACCGAAGATTATCAACCAACACTAAATATAAATTACAGTTCGTTTATAGTTGATGATTTAGATTTTGAATCGTTTCCACCTTTACTATCAAATTTCGGAGAACCTACTTTTTCTGTTCCTTTTGAAAGTATTCTTTATAAAAAAATAGGTTCAATAGATACTGAAGAACCACTTTTGGCAACTTTTGAAGTTAATGGAAGAAGAGAGGCTGTTTTGTTTGGAGAAAATATATGGAAATGGAGAGCACAGAGTTTTATTAATAACCAAAGCTTTAGTGCTTTTGATAATTTCACTGGAAAGTTAATTCAATATTTAGCATCTAACAAGCGTAAAAACAGGCTTAATCTTGATTACGAATCGTTTTATCAAGGCAGTAGTAACATAATAATGTCTGCTCAATTCTTCAATAAAAACTATGAGTTTGACGCTAATGAGAGTTTAAACATTACTGTTACAGATAAAATTAATAAAACATCTAAAACAATTCCATTCATTTTAAAGAACAATAACTATCAAGTAGATTTAAGCACGTTATCAGCCTCAGAATATACATTTACAGTAAAAGCAACAAGAGAAAATATTGCTAAATCTGGTAATTTTAAAATTTTAGAATATAATGTAGAGCAGCAGTTTTTAAATGCAGATATTTTAAAATTAAAAACTATTGCAAACCAAAGCGATGGAGCGCTCTACTTAATGAGTAATTATAATGCTATAATAAACGATTTGGTAAAAGACGAACGTTACAAACCAATACAAAAAAGCAGTAAAAATATCGTACCTTTAATCGATTGGAAATACCTTCTTGCACTTATAGCACTTAGCTTAGCAATAGAATGGTTTATGAGAAAATATAACGGATTAATTTAAATTGAAATAAAA
>NZ_JALZVX010000106.1 GCF_023299985.1 Lacinutrix sp.
TTAGACCTTCCTATTTTTAAGCAATATTATGGAAGTACTGCTATACACCAACCTAATAAAACGCAAGCCGCACAATTGGTTAAGCTACCAGAAAACAGTGCTTCAAGTTATCGTATTAAAATGGTACGTTTACCATAATTAAAGCTTTAGCTAAAAAGCTTCCAAAACACAACATAGATTGTAACCAAAGTATTCAATCTATAAAAATAGATAGTGATGGATTAAAAGTTGAGGCTACAATTAGAAAGTACCAATGCAAACATATTATATATACTTTGCCTCCTCTATTATTTGCAAAAACGATAAGCACTGAACCTGCATTACCTGAAGACATGAAGCAACTTATGTTGAATACGCATACTTGGATGCAAGATTCTATTCGCGTTGGTATTACTTATAAAAATGCATTTTGGCAACGCAATAAAACCAGTGGCACTATTTACAGTAGCGCTGGACCTATTCAAGAATTTTATGACCATTCTAATAGTTATAATAACTTACATGCTTTAGGAGGATTTATAAGCACTAACTATAGTGACAACACTAAAGCCGAACGAAAAACCTATATAATCAAGCAATTACAAATCTATTATGGAGATCAAGCGCTCGATTACAACAGTTATGAAGAATGCGCATGGAGAAGCGAAAAGCACACAACTTCAGCTAGCGACAAATTTTTAATGCCACAAACCAATAATGGACATCCATTGTTTAAAGAAACCTATTTAAACAATAGACTATTTATTACTGGAGCAGAAACGAGTGCTATATTTTCTGGTAAAATGGAAGGCGCAATTACTAGTGCTCAATTTGTTTTTGAGAAACTGAAACATATCTATAACAAATAGCTAACTTTTGTCACTTCGATTGATTTTTAGGCACAAAAAATTGTTTCGAGAAGCCTCAAAGTTCAAAAGCTTCTCGATACAAAATTCTAAAAAAATAATGTCGCTCTAAGTTACGGCTCTAATTACGTCAGTTCGAGTGATGCGAACATAAGGAGTATTCTATCGAGAACTCTCGAAAACTTTAATAGCTTCACAACACAGAATCCTTAAAACGAATGTCGTTAGAAGCTACAATACTAGTTATACAGATTATTTTTACAAACATAAAAACACTTTTAAACGACATAAAGTGATTTTTATCGATAAAAATAGATTATCATAATACTAACCTCAGTTTTTTTAATAATTGTTATAACTTAGGATTAATTAATAATTAAAAAAACAAATAAAAATTATGTTCGACCTATTAAAAGACTTAGCCTTAGACAAACTTAAAGAAAAAATGCTTCCAAACGCTCTTGGAGCTGAAGCTACTCAAGCTGCTGCAGAACAAGGTTCTTCTGATTTAATTAGCAGTCTTGTTGATCAAGTAAAATCTGGAGACTTAAGCACTATTACAAGTTTATTTTCTAACGATGGAACTGCAACTCAAGACAATGGTATGTTTCAAGGTTTAGTTGGTAAACTAACTGGAGCACTACAAAATAATGGAATGAATGCAGCAGAAGCACAAACTGAAGCTAGTAATATTGCTCCAGATGTTCTTGACAGTATAAAAGAAAAGTTTTTATCTAGTAATGCAGAAGATAGTGGATTCGATATCTCTAAAATAGCAGGTTTAATAGGTGGAGACACAGGAGACTTACTTGGTAAAGTTAAAGGTTTATTTTAGGCCAATCTTATATTAAAATTAAAAAGTGATTGCAAAATAATGCAATCACTTTTTTTATACCATAAAATCGACCTTATATTTCTATATTTTGAGACATTAAAAATGGTATCGAGAAGCCTTAATGGTTTGTAGCTTCTCGATATAAAATTCTTAAAAAAAATGTCGCTTGAAGAAACAGTGCTAAATCCGTCAGTTCAAATGATGCGACCTAAGGAGCATTGTATCGAGAACTCTCTAAAGCTCTAATAGCTTCTCGATACAAAATTCTTAAAAAAAGAATTTCACTCGAAGTGACAGTGCTTTATAATTGCTATTATAATTATCTTTACAAAAAACAGCAAACTATGAGCATGCTTCACCTAAAACTAGAAACCGATCCACGTTGGGTAACCATTGTAGAAAGTAATATTGAAGAAATATTAACAGACCATGCTTGGTGTGAGCAAAAAGCAGCAACAAATGCTATTACTATTATTACCAATAATAGTGAGCATGAAGAACTAGTTACAGAGTTAATAAAACTAGCTCAAGAAGAATTAGAGCACTTTCAAATGGTACACGATATCATTAAAAAACGTGGTTATACACTAGGTCGTGAACGTAAAGACCATTACGTTAATCAATTGTATAAGTTTATGAACAAAGGTGGAAGCAGACAACAAAGTTTTGTAGATCGTTTATTATTCTCTGCAATGATAGAAGCTAGAAGCTGCGAACGTTTTAAGCTTTTATCACAACGTATAAACGATAAAGAACTCTCTAAATTCTATCACGACTTAATGATTAGCGAAGCTGGACACTACACCACTTTTATAACCTTTGCTAGACAATACGGAAAAGGTATTGACGTAGATAAACGCTGGCAAGAACTTGTAGAATTCGAAGGCGTATTGATAAAAAGTTATGGTAAGAGTGAAACTATTCATGGTTAATTAACAAATAGTATTTGTCATTCCTGCGAAAGCAGGAATACACAGTGACTCTAAAAGCTAAATGGATTCCTGTATTCGCAAGAATGACAAAGCACTAGGTTTAACGTTTTCTTTTGAACAGCACCATACGATAAATTGTAAATTTGATAAAAAAGCTACGCTATGAAACCATTAGCATTCATTTTATTATTTATTACAACCATGAGCACTACTCCTATTTTTAATTTTACAACAGACGCTAATATTTCTAATTGGCGCATTGTGGACGACGTAGTTATGGGTGGACGCTCTAACGGAAACTTTGCTTTAAATAAAGATGGTCATGGTGTTTTTAAGGGTAAAGTGTCACTAGAGAACAATGGTGGTTTTTCTTCTTTGCGTTACAATACTGAAACTATTGCACTTAAAAAAAACACTAAAGTTTGTATTAAACTAAAAGGCGATGGTAAAAACTACCAGTTTAGAATAAAAGCCAATAAAAACGAACGCTACTCTTACATTACCACTTTTAAAACTTCTGGAAAATGGGAAACTATTACCATTAATTTAAAAGATCTTTATCCTGCTTTTAGAGGAAGAACTCTAGACTATCCAAATTTTGACAAAACGACTATTGAAGAGTTAGCCTTTTTAATTGGGAACAAAAAAGCGGAAAGCTTTGAGTTGTTAATTGATGCTATTGTTTTGGAATAGAAACTGTTAATAAAACTGTATAAGTAGGTATTCTAAAGTATATGGATTCTAATTTTTAACTACTAACTTCGTTTAACTTCTGATATAAAACATTGAAACGATTTCATATCAGGTAACACGTTGTAGGTAATTAGAAAAAATAACGAATGAACATACAAACATTAATTGAAAAAATAAGAATATTCCAGGAGTACATTATTGAAAGTGGATTTAAAAGAGATGTTGAAGGGTATAAAAGTAGCATCACACCACAACAGAATAGACAAAACCTTCAACTTTTCCAAGATATAGCAAATAAAATACAGAATAGTCTAACTAAAATTTACGAATCTGACTTACCTGAATCATTAAAATTATTGCTACCAACTGAAAACGAAAGACCATTTACGGAAGAAAATCATTTGGGAAAAATAACTGAAATTATTGAAAATAGAGAATTACCTGTCACTCAATATTTCAGTCAATTAAATAGTTTTTTAAGTACTTTAAACACCCAGATTACCACAAACCAAACAGAAATTGAAAGACTAAAAATTGTATTTCAAGATTATACAAAATCTGAACAAGAATTAATAAATTCAGACGAATATGCTGTCATATCAATAATTTTTAAAGATTTAAAGACAACCACTAGTTTAAAAGAGTTTTCTAAAACTTTAAACAAATGGAATAGAACACTTTTAATTTATCATCAATTATTAACGAGTAACACACCTGAAGAAATTGAAATTGTAGAAGTCCAAAATGGTTCCATTGATGTAATTGTAAACTTAGACTTTGATATAGCAGTTGACTTGGTGGAATTAGTAAAATACGGTTTTAAAGTTTTTGGAGGGTATTTACTATACAAGAGTACAGCAAAAGATATTATTGCTACTTATTTTGGAAATAAAACCTTAATTAAACAAGAAGAGCAAAGAGAAAAAGAAATGCTCGAAAATATATACAAAACTCTTGAAGAAAAGATTTCAGAACAGCATAAAAGTGCACTAGAAAATGACGGAAAAATAGAAAAAACAGCTCTTAAAGCAAAAATTAAAGATGTTGCGAAAACTATTTCTGAACATATTGTAAAAGGTAATGATATAAAATTATTAGCCGTTCCCGAAAATGATACTGAAATTATTGAAGACTCTAAAGAAATGAATTATACTTCAATCAATAATAGAAAGATATTGAAAGAACTTCCGGAAGAGGATAAAATAAAACTTATTGAAAGATATTCGTTTGAAGAAGATAATGACGAAAAATAACTACCTACAACAGTGTATAAAAAACATAGGGCATTTGTGGCTTAACCGAAAGTTCTGTGTTTATTTACAAAGTCCGCTAAATATAAAATTTAGCGTTTACAGAAGAAAAGATAAAATCAAAATATTTATATTTAGCTAAGTAATAAACCGAAACGAAAGTGCTTATCACCTGCCCTACGATTTCTTATACTTAACGTTAGTAATAATGTGGTTTAATGTAAATTCCTGAAATAGGTTGACTAAAAATTAAACACCTTTAGTTACACTATGAACGCAAGGACATATCAACTCTGCCGAAAAAAGAACTACAATAAAGTTAGTTTCGAGCTCTAATTATTCATCATTGGACCAAATTTACAATGGATGGATGTCTGTCAATTATGCTGGCAAAAAATACGCTATTTTTGAGCAACTATTCAGTACTGGATGAAAAAATACAGTACCTTAGATCAAAAGAAACAATGGGTTTTGAATTTAAAATTGTAGCTTAGATTAACTAAAAAAAACAGCAACGTTTGTTGCGTTAGTTTATTAAATACAGTAATTACTCTGATTTTCGCCTATCATTTAGCTTAATAAAAATGTGGTTTTTAAAACAATTAATCAATGATATACCTTCTACATTTTTCCAACTAGTATAATTATTAGGCTTTATGGATGTTGGTTTTTGATTTTTAAATCCTAAC
>NZ_JALZVX010000107.1 GCF_023299985.1 Lacinutrix sp.
TCCGATAGTAAGTTCGGCTAAAATTTTTAATTTAAAAGGTTCACTGTAACGTCTAATTACTTTGTCATTTCTATACATAATGTTTAAAATTATGTAGCCATATTTCAGGACGGGTCAAGTTTTCGTTTAACGTGATTGTATAAGCAAAGTTGCGTTGATTTAGCAGTAAATTTAGTAAATAAAACACAAACCAAGAAAGTCCGTGAGGACTTTCGCAAGTGAGCTAAAACCAGCAATTTTGTTTATACGGTGTTGGTTGCAGTTTTTTAAATATACTAGTTTTCGAAAAGCTCAATAATTTCATCACTACATAAAGCTTTATCATAAATTCTAATATCATCAATTATACCTTTAAAAGTACTTGATGGGAGATTTAACCTTGTCCCAATCAAAAAGGATGAAGTGTTATAGTTGAATTCTCCTTCAACAGTTTCAATAGCGACCAATTCATCGTTCACATATAAATACATAGTTTGATTCTTAAAAACTCCAGATATTAAGTACCATTCATTAATGTTGTAACCTTCTTTTCTAGCTTGTGTCAATTCGCCATCAGTGGTTATTGAAAAAATAATATCATTAGTTGCAGACATACCTAGTCCAAATGGCCATGCATAGATACCATTAACAGCAGCACCTTTTCTGATTATAGTTTGTGATTTTATTTCTTCAGGAAATACCCAAGCTGAAATTGTAAATTCATCTGTTAATCTAATTTGACTATTGTCCGAAACAACAATATCATCGTCGACTCCGTTAAAATGATAGGCTGAATTAGAATTTGAAAATCTGTCATTAATAAGGACAGGACCATTAACTATCCCGTGGTTATTAAACCCGCTATCATCCATGGCATTTGAACTCATAGGGTAAAATGCTAATAACTGAGGATCTTGACCTGTTTCACAAATAGAAACTAAATTTACAGTTACGGATGCGTCTTTAAAAATATTTCCATTGGAAACTCGGACAATAGCTGTTATCATTGGATTACCGATAAAAACAGAATTGTTGAAATATGCTAATTCCAATTCGCCAGTGTTTGGATTAATTTGCAATATTTCGTTTGGGTTTTGCTCTAAAATTTCAAAAATCACACTGCCTTCATCTGTTTCACCTTCAACATTGCCTAAAATTTCACCTTCATTAGGTATATGATCTAAATTAATTTCAAGATCATAAGTAGTTACTGTTATTTCATTAATGTCGTTTAAATTAATGGTAATACTTGCTGTATTGAAAACATCTCCACTTTCCACTTTAACTATTCCTGTAATTGTAGGATTGGTCTCAAAATCAAATAAACTTTCAGTCAGTACCGTTAATTCTCCCGTAGAGGAATCTATTACAATTGCATTGATTGGTAACTGTTCGGTAATTGAGTATGTTAAATCCCCTTGATTTGTTGATGCTTCAACAGTTCCTAAAGACAATCCTGCATTAGGATTTTCGTTAATAGTTGTTAAGAAATCGGATAAGGAAATTGTTGTTTCGATGGTTTCTTGATCACTGTCAGTACAGGAAAAAATTAACCCTGTTAAGATAAAAAGTATGATTTTAAATTTATTCATTTTTCGATTTAATTTTAAAATTTTGTGTTCAGTTCAAATTGCAACCAACGTGTTACCTGATATGAAATCGTTTCAATGTTTTATATCAGACGTTAAACGAAGTTAGTTGAAAAAAACAACAAAGTCAAATCGCTTTTTTTATTTCTTAAGCTAGGTAAAATACATTTCTAAATTACGTTGCAGAGCAAACCTTTGTTGTATTATTCTATTATTACCTTTTTAGTAGTAAAACCAGTTTCTGTTTTAAATTTAATAAAATAGAATCCAGTTTGTAATTGGTTTTTTAAGTTTAAAGTAAAAGAAGACTGTACATTCTCTTTTTTAATAGTAGTTACTTTTTTGCCTTCAATAGTGTAGATTTCTAATGTTATTGTTCTGTCTTTTATTGTTTCAACATTAACTGTCATTTCTCCATTGTTAGGATTTGGATGAATAGTAAATGCACTAGCTAATTTTTCATCTTCTATCGATAATGATGGATTTACTTGTACAAAAACCTTGTAGCCATCGCAGGTTCCTAAAATAATGTCTTTAAGCCCATCATTATTAATATCTATATAATCATGGTCGTAAGTTGAAACATTCCATGGATTCATTGTCGCGCCATAAGGATGTATTATGTTTCCGCTATGTAGATTTTCATTTTCAAAAATTATAAAGCGTCTAATAGCAGATGTTTCGCATGGAGGCAAATCTGTATCCACACTAGACATCCCAATATCTAAATCACCATCACCATCTAAATCTACCATTTTTACATTGCCACCAAAACCATCGGTTCTATTAGTTGCCATACTTTGTTGTGTTACAGTAACGCTTTGGTCTGTAGTAACACTTGTAATTTTATCTACATAATCTGCTGCATCATCTACTAAATAAAAATCTAAAAAGCCATTATTATTTAAATCTCCAGCTGTAAACATATAAGGATTTGGACCAGGCATTTTAAACCAATTAGTAAATGTGCCATTTCCATTGTTAAACAAAGCAATGGTTCCTTTTGTGTTAAATGGTGCAATATCATTTAAGCCAAGGTTTTTAATAATATCTAAATCATTATCATTGTCAATATCATGAAACTCTACACTAGTACCAAAACTAGACCTCCTTAAGTCTCCCATTCTAGATTGGGTTTCTTCAGTAAAAATACCTGTACCATCATTTATTAGTAAAGCGTCTAAAGCATTCCCAGCGAAACCATAATTTGTCATATACAAATCTGGATAGGTATTACCTGTTAAATCACCACTCCATCCAGCACAAAATTGAATAGGGCTAACCGTAATTGTTGGTAATCTAGAACTTGACTCATCTACAAAACCTAACCAATCTCCATTAGTGTCTTGACCTTGATTGATAAATAATTTTGGTTGGTCTTCAAAAGTGTTAATAACAAAAAGGTCTAACCAATTATCTTTATTAACATCAACACAAATAATATCTCTAGCATCTGTAGCGCTCGAAATAAATTCTGGAGCGTAAATAGCTGTTTTATCTTCTAAAACACCGTTTTCATTTATAAACAAAAGATCTGTTTTTCCTCCAGGAGTAGAAAAAGGTGTTTTTCTTACAACTACCATATCAGTAAAACCATCATTATTAAAATCACCAATGGCTAGATCTTTTTCTTGATCGTCCACTTTAGTATTGTCTGTGTTGTCTGCAACGTTAAGCACATTTATTCTTGTAGCTGTTTCATCTACAAAGTCTATCCATTGCGCTTGTGTTTCAAAGCAAATTAGACATAGCAAACTTGATAAAAAGTAATTTAGTTTCATTTTAATTATTTTTTAATTTTTTAAAAAAATAACTGATAGGCTAAGTGTAGAGATCTTGATAGTAAAGATAATGAATTTTAGTGTTAAATGTCTTTCGCAAACATCCAAATCATTTTAATGGTGTAACACGTTTAAACAAGTATTCTATAATTTAAAGTTAAACGAAGTTAGTAGAAAAAAACTATAAATTCGAATCACTTTTCTTATTTTTGCATCAATGCAAAACACGCTTCAAAACCATATTCCGCAACAAGCTATTTCAAAAGTATTACAACTTTTAGCGCATGATAATTTATTGGTTTTAGTAAAAAAAGAACGTAAAACCAGACATGGCGATTATAGAAAGTTACCAAATGGTAAACACCAAATTACCATAAATAATAACTTAAATAAATACCGTTTTTTAATTACGCTTATTCACGAAATCGCACATTTTGAAGCTTACAAAAGTTATGGAAGGTTTATAAAGCCACATGGATTAGAGTGGAAGCGAACGTTTCAGCATTTAATGTTGCCATTTATAAACCCTGAAGTTTTTCCTATAGATATTTTACCATTATTAGCCAAACATTTTAAAAACCCAAAAGCTTCTAGCGACACAGACACGAAACTCGCCTTTGCTTTAAAGCAATTCGACACGGCAAATAATAAAACATATATATTTGAATTACCTTTGGGTGAAACCTTTAGATTTAGAAATAAAAAGATATTTACAAAAGGTAAAAAACGAGTTAAGCGTTTTGAATGTATAGAAATTAGTACAGGAAAAGTGTATCTTTTCAGTCCAAACGCAGAAGTAGATATTCTTGAAGAATAATATATATGAAGAATAAAAATTATTACGCCATATTAATGGCAGGAGGCGTTGGTTCAAGATTTTGGCCAGTAAGTACGCAGGATTTTCCTAAGCAGTTTCACGATATGCTTGGAACAGGAGATACACTTATTCAAAAAACGTTTAATCGCCTAGCAACCTTAATTCCGAAGGAAAACATTTTTATTCTAACCAACGAACGTTACAACGATTTGGTTTTCGAGCAGTTGCCAGAAGTTACTAAAAGACAAGTGGTTTTAGAGCCAGCAATGCGAAATACTGCACCTTGTATTTTATATGCTTCTTTAAAAATACAGAAAGAAAATAAAGATGCCGTAATGCTAGTTGCGCCAAGCGATCACTGGATTGAAGACGAAAAGGCTTTTGCAGATAATGTGCAACAGTCGTTTAATTTTTGTGAAAGTAACGATGCTTTAATGACATTAGGTATTACACCAACATTTCCAAACACAGGTTATGGTTACATAGAATACGATAAGACATCGAACGATGCTATAAAATCTGTAAATCAGTTTCGAGAGAAGCCAGATTATGAAACAGCTAAAGGTTTTATTTCGCAAGGTAATTTCTTGTGGAATGCAGGTATTTTTATGTGGAGCGTAAAAAGTGTAGTGGAAGCTTTTAAAAATAATCAACCAGAATTGTTTCAACTATTCGAAAAAGGAATTGCTACTTATAATACAGATTTTGAAGACGATTTTATAAGAGATAATTATGGTAAAGCCGAAAATATTTCTGTGGATTATGCCATAATGGAAAAATCTAAAAATGTATTTGTATTACCTGCCACTTTCGATTGGAACGACCTTGGAACTTGGGGAAGCTTGTATGATAAGTTAGATAAAGACGAGAATAACAATGCTGTTGTAAATGCAAGAACATTAACCGAAGATGCTTCTGGAAACATGATACGTACCAAAGCAGATAAAGTAGTTGTAGTGGATGGTTTGCAAGATTATATAATTGTAGATAAAGACGAAGTTTTACTTATCTTTCCAAAGGCAAAAGAACAAGATATTAAAAAAGTACTTCAAAAGGTTAAAGATCAATTTGGAGATGATTTAGGATAGGATATTTAAAGTAAATATGAGCGACGAGAATAAATTTAATTTTGAAGAAGAATCTGGAAAAGCTGAAGCAGAAAAAGCTGAAATAGCTAAAGAAGAAGCGATAAAAAAAGATGAAGCTGTACAACAGTCTAAAGACACTGTTAAAAAGGATGCAAAAGGTCTTTTTGAAAGCGGAAAGCAGTTTTTAAAAGAGATTTTCGATTTTAGACATGATACAGATAGAGATGCAACTATAACTGCCATAAAAAACGATATACCTTTAAAAGGAGCTACAGTTTGGATTTTAATATTTGCCATTTTTGTAGCCTCTATTGGTTTAAACTTAAGTTCTACAGCTGTTGTAATTGGTGCCATGTTAATTTCGCCTTTAATGGGACCAATTTTAGGTATTGGAATGTCGCTAGCTATTAATGATATAGATACTTTAAAGAGTTCTTTTGTAAACCTATTTGTTATGGTTTTTTTAAGTGTTCTTACAGCTTATTTGTATTTTAGTTTATCTCCTTTAACAGAATTAACACCAGAATTAGAGGCTAGAACATCTCCTAATATTTTAGATGTATTTATTGCTATTTTTGGTGGATTAGCATTAATTGTAGCACGAACTAAAAAAGGAACAATAGCCTCTGTAATTTTTGGAGTTGCTATTGCAACAGCCTTAATGCCGCCTTTATGTACTGCAGGATACGCTTTAGCAGTTTGGAATATAAAATATTTTCTAGGCGCAATGTATTTATTTGGTATTAATACAACCTTTATTGCGTTAGCTACCTTTTTAGTTTTAAAAGTATTGCGTTTTCCAATGCTTAAATATGCGAATTCGGCAAAACGTAAACGTATAGCTAGAATAGCAGCGTTTTTTGGGATTATAGCAATGATTCCTGCTATTCTTACTTTTATTACTTTGTTAAATGAAACGCGAATTAATAGCGATTATAAGAATTTTGTAAAAAATGAAATTGAAATCAATAATAATTTATGGTTACAAAGAAAGAGTATTGATATTACAGAGAATAAAATAAGTTTGTTTTTTAATGGCGAAATTAATGATGCAACAGAAACAGATTTAAAAAATGAATTAAAAGGCTACGAAAATATTAAAGATTTCGATTTGTCTATTAATGCTAATAAATCTAGAAGTTTCGACAAGATTTCTGATGCTTATGATAGAGCTACACTAGATCTAGATAAAAAAGAAAACATTATTTCTGGTTTGCAAAAAGAAATAGAGAACTTGAAATCTAAGATTACAACAATTCAAAATAATGAAAAATCAATTGATTTTTCTACACTTTCTAAAGATGCCAAAATAACATTTAAAGATTTAGAGTTTTTTAGCTATGCTGTAATGTTAGAGTCTAAAGATTTTATAAAAGTTGACACAATGCCAGTTGCTCGTGTAAAATGGAATAAAAACTTAAATGATAGTTTGGTTATTAAAAGAGAACGCGAGTTAAGCCAATGGCTAAAGAAAGAAATTAAATTGGATACTGTATTTATTGAAAGAGATTAACTATTCTCTCTCAATATAGCTTCACGTACTTTCTTAAATAAATTAGAAGAATAAACAAAGTCTGTAACAACTTCGTTGTCGGTTCTAAAAATAGTGTCTTTTGTGCCTTCCCATGCTTTTAAACCATTTCTTAAAAACATAATATTATCTCCAATTTCCATTACAGAGTTCATGTCGTGCGTATTAATTACAGTTGTAATTTTATACTCTTCGGTAATTTCGTGTATTAAATTATCTATTACAATAGCAGTTTTAGGATCTAAACCAGAGTTAGGCTCATCGCAAAACAAGTATTTAGGATTATTTACTATTGCTCTAGCAATGGCAACTCGTTTTTGCATACCACCAGAAGCTTCACTAGGCATTTTATTGTGAGCATTTTCTAAGTTTACACGTTTTAAAACAATATTTGCACGGTCGCGCATTTCGTCTTTTTTAAGCTTAGTAAACATACGTAATGGAAACATTACGTTTTCTTCAATAGTTAAAGAATCGAAAAGTGCACTACCTTGAAATACCATGCCAATTTTTGCACGCATATCTCTTTTTTTACTTTCAGTTAAATTAGCAAAAATCTCACCATTGTATTCTATACTACCTTCTTCATACTTATATAAGCCTAATAAACATTTTATAAATACCGATTTGCCAGAACCACTTTGACCTATAATAAGGTTCGTTTTAGCTTCATGAAACTTAGCATCAATACCTTTTAAAATATGAGCGTTTCCAAACGATTTATTTAAGTTTTTTACTTCTATCATTAGCTTAGTAGTAATTGAGTTGCTAAATAGTTAATAATAATAATAGCGACACTGGTCCAAACAAAAGATGTTGTACTTGCTTCTCCAACTTCAAGCGCACCACCTTTCATGTAGTACCCATGAAAAGATGGAATTGTAGCTAAAACAAAAGCGAATAAAAATGTTTTTAAAAAGGCATAAACAATATGAAATGGTTCAAAGTCCTGTTGAAGACCTGTTATAAAATCGTCAACGGAAGCATAGCCACCATAAATGCAAGCTATCAAGCCTCCAATAACACCTAGAAACATAGCTATAGAGATCACAAACGGATAAAATGCCATAGCAACTAATTTAGGAAAAACAAGATAATTTAAGGAGTTAATTCCCATAACTTCTAAAGCATCAATCTGTTCTGTAACACGCATAGTACCAATACTAGATGTTATAAATGAGCCTACTTTACCAGCCATAATAATAGACATAAATGTAGGCGCAAACTCTAATAAAATAGATTGCCTTGTAGCAAAACCAATAAGTTCTTTTGGAATTAGTGGGCTGTCAATATTTAATGCTGTTTGTATAGTAACAACACCACCAACAAAAAATGCAATAAATGAAACGATACCAATAGATCCAATTATTAAATCGTCTATATCTTTTAAAATTAGTTGCTTCATTACAGACCATTTCGTTGGTTTACGAAATAGTTCTATAATCATTAAAAAATATGTGCCAATATTGTGTAGGTACTGCATATAAGTAATAATACATTTTTAGTTTCAGTATTTTAAAAATGAAACCATAATATTAATTATGATGCTAAAGTATAAAATCTATACTGTATTTAACGATTATTTTAAATTAAGATATTTAAAATAGTTTATTTTTGAAGTCTTAAACTAATAAACAAATATGAGATTTCTATCATGTATATTTTTACTACTATTTTTTTTAAATAGTACAGCTCAGAACAATGTTTTAAGATCTAACACTCAAAATGTAGTTGCTTTACATGCTAAACCAAAACTAGTGGTAGGTATCGTTATAGACCAAATGCGATACGATTATTTAACGCGATTTTATAGTAAATTTGGAAGCGATGGCTTTAAACGTTTAATTAACAAAGGTTTCAATTGTAAAAATAACCATTACAATTATGTGCCTACTTATACAGGACCAGGTCATGCTTCCATTTTTACAGGAACGTCTCCAAAAAACCATGGTATAATTGCTAATTATTGGTACGATAAATTTGAAAAAGAAAAAGTGTATTGTGCTGGAGATTCTAATGTCTTAGCTGTTGGAAGTGATGCTAAAGCAGAGCGTATGTCTCCACACAGAATGAAAACAACAACTTTTGCAGACGAGAACAGATTGCACACACAAATGCGAGGGAAAACCATAGGTATTTCTATTAAAGATCGTGGTGCTATTTTACCAGCAGGTCATTCTGCAAATGCTGCCTATTGGTTTAGAGGAAAAGAAGAAGGTAATTTTATTACATCAACTTACTATATGAATACTCTACCAAAATGGGTTACAGATTTTAATGCATCTAATACGGCAGAAAGCTATTTGCGCGAATGGAATACTTTGTACGATATTAATACATATACTGAAAGTGGAAACGATTTAAATGCTTTTGAAAAAGGCTTTAAAGGAAAAGAAAACGCAACATTTCCATACGATTTAGCTAAACTAAAAGAAGACAATAGTGGTTTCGATATTATTAAGGCTACTCCTTTTGGTAACAGCATTGTTGCCGATTTTGCAATAAAAGCAATAGATGCAGAGCAATTAGGAAAAGATAATATAACAGATGTTTTAACAATTAGTTTTTCTAGTCCAGATTATATAGGGCATAATTTTGGTGTAAATTCTAAAGAAATTGAAGATACTTATATTCGTTTAGATAAAGATTTAGAACGTTTGTTTAAAGTGCTAGATACAAAAGTTGGAGTAGGAGCTTATACTTTGTTTTTAACCGCAGATCATGGAGCAGTAGAGGTGCCTGCATATTTGCAAAGTGTAAAAATACCTGCTGGTTATTTTAATAAAAATGAATTTAATAAAAAACTAAACGCTTTTTTAATAAAAGAGTTTACTGCTTCAGATTTAATAGAAAACATAAGTAACGATCAGATATTTTTAAACAAGTCGCGTTTAAAAGAATTGAATTTAAGTTTAGAAAATGTAAAAAGCACCATTGTAAACGAAGTTATAAATTACAAACATATCGATAAAGTGTATTCTTCGCAAACTATGCAAAACGCTAGTTTCTCTTCAGGAATTGAAGTTTTGTTACAAAATGGATATAACCAAAAACGCTCTGGAGATATAATATTTGTTAAAGATCCAGCTGTAATTAGTTATAGTAGAACAGGATCTACACATGGCTCTGGTTCTACTTTCGATACACACGTACCATTATTATTTTATGGTAATGGTATAAAAAAGGGAAGCACATTATTAAAAACAGAAATTACAGATATTGCTCCAACAATATCTGCGTTATTAGGTACTAGTTTTCCAAATGGAACAACTGGTACTGTTTTAGATTTTGTTATAGATTAAAACTTCTTTGATTGTTCCGGAGAAAGTAGGAATCCAAAATATAGAAGCAAAATATTAATTTTTAAAATTGCTTCTAATCGCATTTTCAGTTTTCAAAAACAAATACAATACGCTAAAAACAAGGATTACCAGACCAGATATAAATATTAAGTTATCTGGTATATCGAAAGCAATATAGTTTACACTTAAAAGCAGCATTATAAGTCCTATAGTAATCATTTTTTTAGCTGAATATACCTGAGCAAAATCCCAAGTCTCCTGATTTTTCATAGATGCTTTTGTACGATAACCATATAGCGCATTTATGTTTTTTGGTGGAAATTTGTAAGTAATAATTCCAATTATGGTAAATATAATACCACATAAAGACAAGACGTTAATTATATGTTCTAAGTGTTCCAAATGTGGCTATTGTTTTAGTGAGATTACTTTCTATATAAAAAGTAATTATTAACTAGTTCTATATAAGTTTGTTTTGCTTCATCTTCAGTAATACCCTGAATTTGAAATAGCGCATTGGTTTTAAAAGCATTAATAATTGGAGTACGACTACTTGGTCTTTCGTAATTATTAGTAGCTTTCTTAAAATAGGCGTATAAGCGCAAAAGAAAATCTGCAGGAAAAGGTTCTGTATGAGCGTTTACACGCTCTACAGCTTCATTAAATACGATATCTATGTCTTCAGAAGTCATTTTTATAGTTCAGCAATAATACTTTCACCACCTTTTATTTTATCGTTAAGGTTTACTTTAATTTTAGTATCTAAAGGTAGATATAAATCTACACGAGAGCCAAATTTTATAAAACCAGAGTCACTACCTTGAACTCCTGTATCACCTTCTTTAGCGTAATTTACTATACGCTTTGCAAGCGCTCCAGCAATTTGTCTATAAAGCACTTTACCGTAAGTTTTATTTTCTACAACAACAGTAGTACGTTCGTTTTCTTCACTGGCTTTTGGGTGCCAAGCTACTAAGTATTTACCTGGATGGTATTTACTAAATAGTACTTTACCATTAATAGGATAACGCGTTACATGAACATTTAAAGGCGACATAAATACACTTACTTGTAATCTCTTTTCTTTAAAATATTCTTTTTCAAAAACTTCTTCAATAACAACAACTTTTCCGTCAACAGGCGATAATACGTGGTTATCGTTATTTATAGTATTTCGTTTAGGGTTTCTAAAAAACTGAAGAATTAAATACAAAAATATTGCTAACGTAGAAAATAGAATATATTTAAGCCAGGCAATGCTTATAAAATTGTCTATAGCTATATATGAACCAATAATAATTATAAAAGTGATGACAATAATTTTATGGCCTTCTTTATGAAACATAATATAATATTCTTAAAAATAAATAGATAAATGGTGCTGCAAATATAATACTATCAAAACGGTCTAACAAACCACCATGTCCTGGCATAATTACTCCACTGTCTTTTACATTAGCTTGACGTTTAAATTTGGATTCTATTAAATCTCCAATAGTACCAATAACACTAATAATAACAGCAAGAATTAACCAGCTATTAAAGGTTAATGTGCCTGTGTAAGTCCAAATAAAATAACTTGCAATACAAGAAAATAATAAGCCTCCAAGAAAGCCTTCAACCGTTTTTTTAGGAGAAATACTTGGAAACAATTTTTGTTTACCAAAATTCTTTCCTACAAAATAAGCAAAAGAATCATTTACCCAAACAATAATAAAAGAACCTAATAGTAACTTAGGTGAAAATTGACCATTAAAATTTGCAATAAGTATTAAAAACACAAATGCACTCGATAAATAAAAGGTGGTTAATATAAAACGCTTTGTTACAAATAGCGGAATTACTTTTTCTGAAAATAAATCTTTAATTAATAATAACTGAACAAATATTGTTATTACTTGAAGTATTTGAGTGGCTTCGTCAAGTCCTTTTGAAGAGTTCATAACCAATTGCCAATAACCAAATATAAAATATAGGATAGTGAAAATAATATATGGAATAAAACTTTTTAAGCCAATAAGCTTTTTAAACTCTGCAATACAAATAATACCAAAAGCAAAAAACAATATGATAAGTGCATGCTGATTTAATAACGATGCAACAAGCAACGACACATAAAGTATACCTGAAAGTGCTCTAGTTGTAGTTTCTTTCATTAAAAAAGTTTAAAACAAGTTTTCTTAATTATAAATCTTCAAGAAGTAACAAATATAGGTTTTTTGAAGCACTACCATAGGTTAAAAAGTCTTTTTCATCAAGATCTTTAAAGTGCTTAATAGTGGTAATGTTTGTTGGTATCTTTTGTTTGTTTTTGTTTTTAATTTGGCGTAAACCTTCACCAATATTTGTAACAATTTGACTTGTAGTTGCAAAAACTATAAAGTTATTTGGAAACTCTATTAATTTAGATTCTGCTATTTGGTGAGATGAAATAAGTAAAGAACCATCATCTGCAATTAAGTTCTCGCAAGTTGTAAAAAAGTAGGTTGCTTCCTTGAGGCAATCCGTTTTAAGATTTAAGCTTTTAAAACGCTCTTCTAGGTTTTTATCATAAAAATAACCAGATTTATCTAACCAATTATTTTCATCAAATATATTATTTAAGTTTTCGAATACTTCGTTTAAATTTTCGCAATACAAGAATTTACCACCATTAGCTTTAAAATTTATTGTAAAACTTTCGTCTATTGGTAATTTGATTTGAGGCATATATTTACCTCTATTATCGTCGCTAATTTCTTCTCTTTCTTTGTTAGATTTAGAACGAAAAAAATTTTTAAAGATGCTCATTTACTCATTGCTATTAACCAAAAACATTAAAGGGATACACCAAATATAAAAAATCTCAAACTAACATAAGTGTTAATTTGAGATTTTAAGATTATTTTCTAGTAATAATTTTATTCTTCCTCTTCTTTTTTATTGTTTGTTAGCAGTTTTCCAGAAGGTGTTTCTGGAATAGCATCAAAAGGACGTTTTCCTAAAATTTCTTCAAGGTCATCTTTGAAAATAACTTCTCTTTCTATAAGCCTGTCTGCTAATTTCTCTAAAACATCTCGTTTAGATCTTAATAAATCTAATGCGCGATCATACTGTGTTTCAACAATATTTTTTATTTCATTATCAATAAGTTCTGCAGTACTTTCACTGTATGGTTTAACAAACCCACTTTCTCCAGCAGGATCGTAATAGGTTATGTTTCCTACTTTTTCGTTTAAACCATATATCATAACCATAGCTTTTGCCTTTTTGGTTACATTTTCTAAATCGCTTAATGCTCCAGTAGAAATCTCGTTAAAAATTATTTTCTCGGCAGCACGTCCACCCATTGTTACACAAATTTCGTCTAAAAACTTACTAGTTCTAGTAATGTATGCTTCTTGTGGTAAATACCAGGCAGCACCTAAAGAGCGTCCACGAGGTACAATAGTTACTTTTACCAAAGGATCTGCATGTTCTAAGAACCAACTTACGGTTGCATGTCCTGCTTCATGATAAGCTATTGTTTTCTTCTCTTCGACAGAAAAAAGGTGACTTCTTTTTTCTAATCCACCAATTATGCGATCTACAGCATCTAAAAAGTCTTGTTTATCAACAGCCTTTTTATTGTTTCTAGCTGCAATTAATGCTGCTTCGTTACATAGATTAGCAATATCTGCACCAGAAAAACTTGGCGTTTGTTTTGCTAGAAAATCTAAATCTAAACCTTCGACTTTTTTTAGTGGTCTTAAGTGGACATCAAAAATGGCACGTCTTTCAGTTAGGTTAGGTAAATCTACATGTATTTGTCTATCAAAACGTCCAGCACGCATTAAGGCTTTGTCTAAAATATCTGCTCTGTTGGTTGCAGCTAATACAATAACATTTGTATTGGTGCCAAAACCATCCATTTCTGTAAGTAATTGATTTAGTGTATTTTCTCGTTCGTCGTTACTTCCAGACATGGCGTTTTTACCTCTTGCGCGACCAATAGCATCAATTTCATCTATAAAAATAATGGCAGGAGATTTTTCTTTAGCTTGTTTAAATAAATCTCTTACACGAGAAGCACCAACACCTACAAACATTTCAACAAAATCTGAACCAGATAAAGAGAAGAACGGTACTTTTGCTTCACCAGCAACTGCTTTTGCCAATAATGTTTTACCTGTACCTGGTGGTCCTACTAATAAAGCACCTTTTGGAATTTTACCACCTAATGAGGTGTATTTTTCTGGATTTTTAAGAAAATCTACAATTTCTTGCACTTCTTCTTTTGCACCTTCTAAACCTGCAACGTCTTTAAAAGTAGTTTTTACTTTTGTGTTCTCGTCGAATAGTTTTGCTTTAGATTTTCCAATATTAAAAATCTGTCCACCAGCTCCACCACCAGCTCCACCAGACATGCGTTTCATTATAAATAACCAAACACCAATTAATAGAATAAATGGTAATAAACTGAATAATATATCTGCAAAAACGTTTTCTTCTCTGTCGTTATCGTAAATTGTTGTAAGGTTATTATCAGCTATAGATTGAGTATAATCATCTTCGAAATTCTGTAAGTTCCCATATTGAAAAATATAGTTAGGTATTTCTGCACTACTAAGTTTAAAACCTTTCGAAAGCGATTTAGCATGTTTTTTTTGCTTTTTGGCTTCTTCTGTAAGATAAACTTTTACGTATCCTGTATTTTTTATAATGTCAAAACGCTCGATATCACCATCTTTTAGAGTTTGAAAAAACTCTATTGGTGTTATTTTTTTATCATCGTTACCATCATTACTTCCAAAAATTTGAAATGCAATTAGTGCTATTAGTAAAGCTCCAGAAATCCAATAAGGATTAAACTTAGGTTTTTTTTGTGCTTGTGGTTTTTTATTTTCTGCCATGTACGGTTTTAAAATTTAGATTCAATAATTGTAGTTTTTGCATCTCCCCAAAGACTTTCAATATCATAATATTCGCGAATATGTTTCTGGAAAACATGAACAACAACGTTTACATAATCCATTAAAACCCATTCTGCGTTGTCTTCTCCTTCAACGTGCCAAGGTTTATCTTTAAGTTCTTTACTTACTTTTTTGCCTATAGCGCCAACAATGGCGTTAACTTGAGTGTTAGATGTACCTTCGCAAATTATAAAATAATCGCAAACCGTATTATCAATCTCTCTAAGGTCTAAAATAATGATATCTTTCCCTTTTACATCTTCAATACCACTAATAATTGTTGTTATTAGTGTATCTGCATTTGCTTGTTTTTTAGCCATTAATGAAATTTAATTTGTGCAAAGTTATTATTTTTAAGTTCTTTATACTTTAAAATTATTATAAAGATTTGTTATAAAAATTTGAGCACGAAGATAACCAATTTATATGCGTATAATCAAACTTGATGCCATCGATTCTACAAATACTTTTCTAAAAGAGATTAGTAATGAAGACCTGCTTGAAGATTACACTATAGTTGTTGCTAAACAACAGACTAATGGTCGTGGTCAAATGGGAAAGAATTGGCAGTCTAAAGCTGGTGAGAATCTTACTTTTAGTGTGTTTAAGCGTATTAATAGCTTAGCGTTTTCTAACCAATTTTATCTTAGTATAATTACGTCTCTAGCTTTATATAAAACATTAAAGCTTTATAATGTTCCTAATTTATTTGTAAAATGGCCCAACGACATTTTGTCAGCGAATAAAAAAATAGCAGGTGTTTTAATAGAAAACATTGTACAAAAAAACAGATTAGAACATTCTATTATTGGTATTGGTCTAAATATAAACCAAACTGATTTTATTTCTTTAGATAGCGCTTCCTCTTTAAAATTAATCTGCGGTAAAACTTTTGATCTAGATGAAATTCTCCACAAGTTCTTAATAACGCTTAAAGATTATTTTAAGACATTGGATTCTGGTTATTTTGAAATGCTAAAGTCAGATTACGAATCTAAACTTTTTAGAAAAAATAAGCCTTCAACATTTAAAAATGCAGAAGGCGTTTTATTTTCTGGTTTTATAAAAGGTATTTCTTCTAGTGGAAATTTAGTACTTTTATTGGAAGACGAAATTATAGAAGAATTTGCTTTAAACGAAATAACTTTACTCTACTAAACTGTAGTAACCATATTAGTTGTTAAGGTTTCAATAAACTTACTTATTGGACCTTTAATCATCATGGCCATCATGGCATTAAATTCGCCTTCAAAGTTAAGTTTTACTTCGCTAGTATTGCTATCTATTTCTGTAATGTCTGCAATTAAAGAAAAGTCTAGTTTTCCTCCTGCAGCTCCTAAAACTATTTTATTGTGTGGTATGGCTTCCTTTTTTTTAAGTACAATTTCTGGCATCCCTTTTAATGCAAATAGGAATTTATCTTCTCCAAGTACTTCAAATTTACTTATGTTTTCTGGCATAAGTTTTTCAAAGTTTTTAACGTCGCTTAAAAAATTAAAAGTGTATGTTGCAGATTTATTTAAGGTTACTTTTTGTGATTCTAAATTCATTTTAAAGTATTTTTTATTTTTATTTATGATATCTAGATATCAAGAAGCATTCCATTCGCTAGGATTATTGTTCCAGGCAGACAAAGTTTCTAATTGATTTTCTGTAATATAATTAGTTTCGGCAGCTTCAATAAGTAAATTTTCATAATTACTTAAGGTTTGTAGTTTTACATCTGCAGCTTCAAAATTTGCTTTAGCAATATCAAAACCATAAGTAAAAATGGCAACCATGCCTTTAACATTTACATTAGCTTCTTTTAGTGCTTTTACAGCATTAAGACTGCTTTTCCCAGTACTAATAAGGTCTTCAACAACAACAACATTTTGTCCGCTTTCAATAAAACCTTCAATTTGATTTTGGCGACCATGTCCTTTAGCTTCTGGTCTTACGTATATAAAAGGGAGTCCTAAATACTCTGCCACTAACATACCAATGCCAATAGCTCCAGTTGCAACGCCTGCAATAGCGTCTGGCTTACCGTAATGTTGCTCTATGAATTTTGCCATTTCTTCACGAACATAATTTCGTATTGGTGGAAACGATAAAATAATACGATTGTCGCAATATATAGGAGATTTCCATCCAGAAGCCCATGTAAAAGGTTCTTGCGGACTTAATTTAATAGCGTTAATTTGTAATAATACCTTAGCGGCTTGTCTTGCGATATGTTTGTCGAAAATCATAAGCACAAAAATAAACAATAATTTAATTTTATAGGTCTAGTTTTAGAGCTAAAAAATAATTTTTTAAGTGAAGGTAAACTAAAATAAAAATAATATTTTTACAAAAGTTAACATTAACTAGATTTCAAAATATGTATTACATTTTTGTAAACGATAAGCCAATTATTTTAACAACTTTAGTTGAGAAGGAAACAGACTTCAAAAATTTTTTATTAAAAGATGTAGATATAGACGAAGCTTTAAGAGTGCTTAAAAAAAAGAAAATTAAATCTATTAGGTTAATACACCATAAAGAAAATAATATTTTAAAAAAGTTTTTAAAAAAATTACCTAACGTTGTAGCAGGAGGAGGAAAGGTTTATAACAAAAATAAAGAGGTTTTATTTATTTTTAGGAATGATAAATGGGATCTGCCAAAAGGTAAAACCGAAAAAAAAGAATCTATAGAAGAGACAGCGCTTCGAGAAGTTGAAGAAGAAACTGGTGTTTCTGGACTAAAAATAGTTAAGCCTTTAAATACTACATACCACTTATTTAGGCGCAATGATAAGCTAAAAATTAAAATTACCTATTGGTTTGAAATGACAACCGACTTTGATGGAGAATTACATCCACAAGAAGCCGAAGGTATCACAAAAGTTGAGTGGTTAAATAAAACTCAAGTTATAAAGGCATTAGAAAATTCTTATGCTAATATTAAACGCTTAGTTTAATGTAGCTATTTATCTTAATATTCTATAAATAGGATATTGTAAATGCGCGTTTTCATAATTCTCACTATGTTTATGTAGCCAATCTAATTGTGCATACCAATTATTAGAGAAGTCTATTTCTTTAGCTTTTTTAGCTTCAAATTTTGTTTTTAACTCTTGATTATTGTTTAATAAATCTAGTGCTTTGTCTTCCCAAACGTAAGCCGAAAAGCCTTCTTTTTGCTGTAAAATGGTATCGAAAAAATTCCAATTAAAAAAGGAGTCTGGTGCTTGAGGCTCTAGAGTTTCTATTAAATATCTAAAACTTGCTTGATCTGTTTCTACTAAATAATCTCCTTTTTTAAAAGTTATTGCTTTTTCTTCTGATGTTATTGCTGTGTTATAATGAAGATAATGCCCTTCGTAAGGCGAGTTTCTACTTTTAAAATCTTTAATTTTATAACTTTCTACTGTTAGTATAGAGTCTTTTTTTAGTTGAAGCATTTTGGTGTTATTCAGTTTTAATAATGCTATAACTTTATGCCAGCTTTGAGGAATAACATAAGCTTTGGGTATTGTAACTTGGTTTGAAGCTTTAAAGTAATTTTGATAAACAACCGCTTTTTTAAATGGCTTTTTAGTATTGTATTTTAAACGTTGTTTACCTGTAATTTCACTGGTTATCATTTCACCTTCAAAACCTTTAAAATTAAGAGTTGAGTTTTTTAAAGTGTCTATTGTCCAATTTAAATTGTAAGTATCTTGAGATCTAATACTGTTGTTGGCTATTTTTCTAAGTTGCTTTATTTTTTTACCATCTTTTTCGGTAATTTCAATCATGCTTTTCATTAACTCATAAGTGCCTTCAACACGTTGCTTATAAGGTTTTAGCATGTGTGTTTCTACCATCATGCCTAGAGTATTAAATAAGGTAGTGTAACCTGTAGAATAACGAGGAGAATCCATAAACTGAGAAAAACCATTATCTGGAGTTGTGTTGTAAACATTAACATAAGGTGTAATATCCCATGCTTTATCTGCTAGTTTTTGCTCTAGATTTGGCATCATTTCGGTGTGTAAATAATTTCCTAAAGCATTACCAAGTTTATTATGTTGGGTAAATAAATGTGTTAATGTGTATTGGTAATCTGCTCCATTACTAACATGATTGTCTATAAAAACATCTGGTTGCACTAAATGGAATATTTTGGCAAATGTTTTAGCGTTTTTAGTATCACATTTTATAAAATCTCTATTAAGGTCGTAATTTCTAGCATTTCCTCTAAAACCATATTCTTTTGGTCCATTTTGGTTGGTTCTTGAAGTCGTATTTCTATTTAAACTTCCACCAATATTATATATTGGTATAGTAACTATAACTGTATTTTCTGGTGCTTCAATTTTACCATAAGCAATGTCTCTATAAAGCATCATAGTGGCATCTATACCATCACTTTCTCCAGGATGAATACCATTATTAATTAAAAGAATACGTTTGGTTTTTCTTATTTCAGAGTAGTTAAAATTACCATCGTTATTTAATGTTACAATGTGTAAAGGTTCTCCAGAATCTGTTTCACCAATAGACTCTATTTTTATTGAAGTATAAGTTTCTGCTAAGTTTTTGTAATACTCAATAGTTTCTGTATAAGTAGCAGTTTCTAAACCATTAGATTTTTCGAAAACAGTAGTGAAATCGTAGTCTTTTTTAGAAGAGCAATTGATGCTAAAAAGTACTAGTAAAATTAGTAGTAGTTTTTTCATTTTAAGTGATTTAAGGAATCGGTTGGAACAAATATAAGAATTCCAACTTTGCCCATCTATTAATTAAACGTACTTTTGCAGCTTCAAAAAACAGATAATGACAGAGTTTATAAGAAAAATTGTACCAAATGCTAAAGATGATGTTTTAGCAGGAATAACGGTCTCTTTGGCAATGATTCCAGAAGTTGTAGCTTTTGCTTTTGTAGCACAAATAGATCCATTAATGGCATTATCAGGAGCATTTATTATAGGATTAATAACTGCTATTTTTGGAGGTAGACCAGGTTTAATATCAGGAGCAGCTGGCGCAGTTGCTGTTATTTTTGTAAGCATGATTGCAGAAGGCCATACAAAAGGAATGTTAATGGATATTCCTATTGAGAATATGGGCTTTTTCTATTTAATGGGATGCGTGGTGTTAATGGGAATAATACAAGTTTTTGCTGGTGTTTTTAAACTAGGTCGTTTTGTACGATTAATTCCACATCCAGTAATGATGGGTTTTGTAAACGGTTTGTCCATAGTTATTTTTATGGCACAAGTGAAAATGTTCTCTCATAAATCTTTACAGGTTTCTACAGCTGGTGTAAAAGAGTATGTAAGCACATACATGCAAGGAACAGAATTATACACTATGATTGGATTAGTATTATTAACCATGGGAATAATATGGGTTTTGCCTAAAATTACTAAAAAAATACCTGCTGCATTAACTGCTATTTTGTTAACTAGCCTTATTGTTATTGGTTTTAATATGGACGTTTCTACTGTAGGATCTTATATTATTGAAGGTGGAGGAACAGGTTTAAAAGGTGAATTACCAACACCAAATATGGAGCTTTGGGAAAAATTACCATTTAATTTTGATACGCTTAAATTTATAGCATTGCCTGCTTTCCTTGCAGCTTCTGTTGGTTTAATAGAATCTTTAATGACCATGAATTTAGTCGATGAGTTAACAGAAACTAGAGGAAACGGAAATAGAGAATGTGTTGCACAAGGCGCAGGAAATATTGTTTCGGGATTATTTGGAGCTACAGGTGGTTGTGGTATGATTGGTCAAACTGTAATTAATGTAAATGCTGGAGGACGTGGAAGATTATCTGGCATTATGATGGCAGTAACTTTACTGTCGTTTATTTTATTTGCAGATAAACTAATAGAAATGGTGCCAATTGCGGCATTAATAGGTGTTATGTTTATGATGGTTATAGAAACATTTGCATGGTCTAGTTTTAGAATTTTAAAGAAAATACCTAAGGCAGATGCTATTGTACTTATTACAGTGTCTCTAGTTACCGTTTTTGTAGATTTAGCAGTAGCAGTATTTGTAGGTGTAATAATATCTGCATTAGTTTTTGCTTGGGAAAATGCTAAAAAAATTAGAGCAAGAAAGCGCATTAAAGATGATGGAACTAAAGTATACGAAATTTGGGGACCATTGTTTTTTGGTAGTATCCAAGCGTTTAATGATAAGTTTGATCCTAAAAACGATCCTGATAAAGTAGAGATAGATTTTGTTGAGTCTCGCGTTAGTGATCACTCTGCATTAGAAGCTATTTTTAATTTAGTTGAAAAATATGAAGCTGCAGGAAAGCAAATTCATTTAAAACATTTAAGTGAAGATTGTAAAATATTACTTTACAAGTCTAGTGCTAAGTTTAGAGAGGTAATAATTGAGGATATAGACGATCCTAGATATCATTTAGCAGCTAATCCAGAAAAATTTACTAAACCTTTATCTGAATATAAGTTATAGTATCTAGAACGTTTTATTTTTGATTTTTATCGATTAAGTGTGTTTTTTTTAAGTTTAATAGCTTTTATTGACAGGTTTTAGTATATTGATTATCCTATAATTTAATCTACATGAAATCTACATTTTACGGAATAATATTTCTTATAAGTTCACCTTGGTTACTTCATGCACAAGAAATACCAGATAAAGAAGTTGATTCAATCAATACTGTACTGCTATATATAAACGAATTAAACAATAAGAGTGAATATGGTAATGCTATAGCTTTATCTAAAGAAACTCTAGATTATATAGAAGGTTCAAACAAATATGAACTTATAGGTAAAGCTTATAATGGTTTGGCATTTTCTTATGCAGAATTAAAAGATAAAGATAAAGCTTTTGAATACTCATTCAAGGCTCGAGATTACTTTGTAAAATCTAAAGACACGCTAAGTATTGTTATGATATATAATGATATTGGAGTGACTTATGAGGATTTTAACATGATAGATGAGGCTAACCTTGCATTCAAGCAGTCGCTTAATTTTGCAGAGTTCACTAAGCCGCATAGATACCATATTTATCCATCTACTAATTTAGGTAAAAACTTAATAGTGTATAATAAGAATTATGAAAAAGGTTTAAAGTACCTATACAAAGCCGTGTATACTTCTAATGCTCTAGGTTTGGATGAAAAAACCGACCATAGTTATGGCGAAATTTATTTAAGTTTCGGCTATGCGTTTCATAAATTAAAACGTTTTGAAGACTCTGAAATTTATTTTCAAAAAGCAATAGATTTAGCAAATACTGAGAAGTATTTACATTCAATTGAAGAAATCTACAGTAAAAGAACAAAGTTGTATAAGGAGGATGAAAATTACAAAGAAGCTCTTTATATGATGGATAAATACATTGAAATTAAAGATTCTATTATTAAACTAGATAATATGTCTCTTACTAAAGATATAGAAGCAAAGTACAAAGTAAAAGAGAGCGAAGAAAAACTGAGTTATTTAACAAAAGAAAAGACTATTAAAGAAGCACAATTATCTAAGTCTTATAACTATAACATAGCTCTAGTCTTGTTAAGTGGTTTGCTATTATTAACAGCCTATTTAATAACAAAGAGAAATAGACAGTTAAAACAGGCAAAAGATATTGCAGAGCATTTATCGAGTGTTAAAAGTGATTTTTATTCAGAGATTAGTCATGAATTAAGAACGCCTTTGTACGCTGTTGTTGAGTTGTCTAGCATTTTACTAAGAGAGAATGTAGACATAAAACATCAAGAGTATTTAGAATCATTAAAATTTTCAGGAAATCATTTATTAGCATTAATTAATAATGTACTTCAGTTAAATAAAGTGGAATCTGGAAAGATGAGAGCAGAGATTCTAAATTTTGATTTAAAACTTCTAATTACAAATATTATAGAAAGTTTAGAATATGCCTTAAGAAGCAGCAATAATAAAATTCATTTAAAGTATGATGACACTATTCCAAACACAATAGGAGGAGATTCCTTAAAGCTTTCACAGGTTTTAATAAACTTAATATCTAATGCCATAAAGTTTACTAATAATGGCAATATTACAGTTGAAATGTCCTTAATTAGTAATGATAACGATTTAGTTAGAATTCATTTTAACGTTGTTGATGATGGAGCAGGAATTCCTGAAGAAAAACAATCTCAAGTATTTGAAGACTTTTATCAAGAACGTTCTAGTAAAGATCAAACACATAAAGGCACAGGTCTAGGTTTATCTATAGTTAAAAGGTTAGTTTCTGTAATGGGTAGTAATGTGTTGTTAAAAAGCGAGATAGATAAAGGCTCTTCTTTTTCTTTTAGTTTAGATTTTAATAAAATTATAGCATCTAACAAAGTAAGTCTGGAGTTAGAAGAGCAATTAGAAAAAATTAAGGATTGCAAATTTTTAATTGTAGATGATAATAAAATTAATCAATTAGTTACTACAAAGGTTCTTAATAATTACAATTTAAAATCTGCTGCTGTAGAAAATGGAGCAAAAGCAATAGAACAGATAAAAACTGAAAACTTTGATTGTATTTTAATGGATCTACACATGCCAGAATTAGATGGTTATGAAACCACCAAATTAATAAGAGCGTTTAATAAACAAATTACTATTATAGCACTAACAGCAGCATCACTGGAGGAGGTTGAAGATAAAGTGAAAAATTCAGAAATGGATGGCTTTGTATTAAAGCCTTATTTTAATAAAGATTTAATTGCCACGCTTAGCGAATTAGTTAAATAGTTGAAAATATTATTTTACTTTTCACTTGTTTAGGAATCAATTTGAAATAATTACTATTACTTTTCTAACTACAGTAGCTAATCTTTTATAAGTTTTAAAGATTTTGTAATATCATTTTGGTTTACATTAATAAAATAAACTCCAGAATGTAAATTAGCAATATTAATACTAGTATTGGTAAGTGTTTCTTTATTAATAACTTGCTTTCCGCTAATATCAAAAACAGTAATCTCTATTGGTTTATTTGTACTTGAGGCTATAATAAATTGATTTGTAGCTGGGTTTGGATAGACTTTATAATCAATAGTACTAATAGCAAAATCGCTAGTAGATAAAGTATTTTCATTTAGATTAACAATCCCTGATAATAATCTTACATAAGCTGCTTGATAGTATATTGCTGGCTCACTAATTTCCCAAGAATTATCAGGGAAACCTGTATTAAAATCTAAATAACTTTTTTGATTTGGTTGATTAAAAGGAGGAGTTAAACTAGTATTTGCATTATAACCAGAGTTGCATCCACCAGGAACTAAACCAGGAACAGGACCAAAGGTAGAGTTTGCAGCATCGTCCCAAATAGTACCATCGTTAAACCAATTATGATAAATTTGATTAACACTCTTTTCTGCACCATAGCTAGCCATGTTGCTTAAATAAACGATACCTAAAGGATTAACGCCATGAAAATAATGTAGGTTTTCTTTAGCTTTTAATAAATATGTTGGGTCTGTAGAAGCATTAATATTATAATAGTTAAAAATAAGATTTAGATTTCCCATACTAGCTTTAGGTAAATTACTTCCCCAATGGTAGGTCCAGTCATTAGTAAACCCACGATATAAATCTAGGTTATTAAATTCAAAATGGTTACTCCAGTTATTTATAGCATTTGTAGTCGCAGAGCTAGTTATTGTATTTTGTAATGTACTATTCCCATTACTTAATGTTGTGTAGTGTAGAAGCGCATCTATATGCTGAATATTATAATTACTCCATTGGTCATTTATTAACGCATCAGAGTCGTTAGTGTTATCAAGAATGTATTGGTTGTATTGGTTGTTCTCGGTTAAGTCTAACAAATATATAGCAGTGTCTAGAGCTAGTTTTCTTTGCTCAGCAATACTTCTATCTGCGTCTCCAGCAACTACAGAACCATCATCGCAATTATCTTGAAGCGTGTTAGAGTTTAAATAGGGTAGTGCCCAATTCCAAGATAATATAGCTTTATCTTCTAAAATTTGAGCGTAGCTAACTAAAGAAGGATATTGTTTAAAAACTTTAGCGGCATGGGCTAACATACTTGAAGCTGCAATAGCAGAAGAGGTGCAAACAGGTGCGTAATATCTAGTATCTGTATTAATACTTGGAGGAGAAGCTACGTTTTCAGAAAAATTTCTAGCTCCCATTTTTATGTGTACAGATCCATCTGAATTAATCATTTTAAGTAGCCAATCTGTTTCCCATTTAACTTCATCTAAAATATCTGGAATAGAGTTGCCAGACTCAGGAATATTCCAATCGTCTCCAAAAACGGAAGCGTTTTGTTGGTATGCCCAAAGTAAATTATGAACAGCAGGTTCTGCAAAAGTTACATATTTATTATAATCGCCAGCATCAAACCATCCACCACTCATGTCTTTTGTAGTTGCAGCGTTAGCTTGGTCGTTAATATTATAAGTAGTAATATCTTGTAAAAAACTATTACTATCTTGGTAACCAGTTAGTGCGAAAGGAGCAGATTTAGAAATTCCACAACGATTATAATAAAACATTTTACTTGCAGCTACTAGAATAGGTTCGTAAATGTTGTTTGCAATATTAAAGACTGCAGAAGATTCGTTATTACCTACATCGTAAATATAATATTCTCCGGGTTGCGAAACACTACTAAAATCAAACCACCATCCTATGTCACCAGATTGATTGTGTATATTTCCATTATTCCATATAGTTGGAGTTCCCGAAAAAACTACAGAATTTGTAACTACATCTCTTACTTCTAATGTTGTACTTGGTGTAAAACTTTGAGAAGCATTAAAACCAATTTGAGGATTACTAATTACTGCAACTTTTGTGCTAGATGGTTTATAACCAAATTGATCTACATGAATAAAATTAGACGTTTGAGCAAAAAGCAAATAAGGGAAACAAAGAATTATAAAAAATAATTTCATATCAAAGTAAAACTTAAACGATTAATAATTACATTAATTTGGGTATAAATAAATAATTATTTTACTCTCACACTATCTGGAACCAATTTAGTATAATCTCCATTATTTCTAATTACTTCCCTAACTATAGAAGAAGAAATGTAAGATGTGCTTGCAGCAGTTAATAAAAAAACAGTTTCAATAGGAGCTAAATCTCTATTAGTATGTGCAATAGCTTTTTCAAACTCGAAATCTGCTGGGTTTCTTAGACCACGAAGAATAAATTCTATTCCTAATTCTTGACAAAAATGTACCGTTAAGCCTTTGTAGCTAACTACCTTTATTTTTGGTTCATCTTTAAAAGCTTCTTTTATAAAATCCATACGTTGTTCTAAAGAGAACATGTATTTTTTAGCAGAGTTTACACCTATAGCTACTATAATCTCGTCAAACAAAGTAACACCGCGTTTAATAATATCATAATGGCCAGATGTAATTGGGTCAAAAGATCCTGGAAATATTGCTCTTTTCATATTTGTTTCCTGTAAAAAAAAAAACAGACGTTTTATTAATTAATATTTTTAATTGTACTTTGTTTAAAAAATCACAATTCTATTTTTTAGCATTAAAAACTAGTGTTGGTAACTTTCTTTAAATTAAAATTTTAACCTAAAAAAGGTTTAGTTTTTGTATAGTTTATACCACAAAGATACTTAAAATTAAAAGGGCTACTATTTTTCTTCCTTTAAAGCTTCAGTAATCGCGCTTTCAAATAATTGAGACATAGAAATCCCTGCTTCTTTAGCTTGTTGAGGTAATATACTCTCGTTTGTTAAACCAGGAACGGTGTTAATTTCTAATAAATGTGGTTCACCATCTTTAAAAATAAACTCACTTCTTGAGTAGCCTTTCATTTTTAATAAGGTATAAACTTTTTTTGCGAGTGCATTTACTTTGTCTTCTTGAGATTTAGAAATTCTTGCAGGTGTTATTTCTTGAGACTTACCAAGGTATTTTGCTTCATAATCAAAAAAATCGTTCTCACTAACAATCTCAGTAATTGGTAATACTTTTGTTTCTCCATTGTATGTTATAACACCAACAGAAACTTCTGTTCCATCTAGAAAAGATTCAATAATAATCTCATCGTCTTCTTTAAAAGAGTTCTCAATTGCAGCCTGTAGTGCTTCCTTTTTATGCACCTTCGAGATCCCAAAGCTACTACCAGCTTTATTGGCTTTTACAAAACAAGGTAAGCCTACTTTTGCTATAATTTTGTCTTCATTTACAGCATCTCCTAGATTAAGATAATAGCTTTCAGCAGTTAAAACACCGTAAGGTTTTAACGCACTTAAACAATCTCGTTTATTAAATGTTAATGCTGCTTGATAACTGTTACAACTGGTTTGAGGTATACCAATAAGCTCAAAATAAGCTTGCATAATACCATCTTCTCCAGGCGAACCATGAATAGCATTAAAAACACAATCGAATGTAATTTTAGTATCGTTTATTAAAACAGAGAAATCGTTTCTGTCAATAGAAAATTCAAGATCATAAGCATCTACAAAAACCCATTTTTCTTTAAATATATGAATACGGTAGACATTGTATTTATCTTTGTCTAATGTATTAAAAACAACGTTTCCGCTTTTTAAAGAAATTTGGTATTCGCTAGAATAACCACCCATTATTATGGCAATATTTTTTTTCATCTTTAGTTTCCGCGAAAGCGATAATATTAAAAACGTTAAACTTTAATTAAATAAAAGAGAAGAGAAGTATACATTAAGGCTATACTTTCTTACTGCTGTAAAAATATCATTTATTTTATAGCAAACGAAAACCTTTTTGTTTTTATATATTTGCCTAATAGTTTTTAACAAAAATAAACCAATGAGTATTATTAAATTTATAACCAGTAAAACGTTTTTTAAACAACTTGGAATAGCTATTATTGCTTTAGTAGTATTATGTTTTATAATTTTTAAATGGCTTAATTACACTACCAATCATGGTGATTTTGAAACCGTTCCAAATTTAACAGGCAAGTCTATTGATGTTGCCAAAATTGAATTAGACGATAATAATTTGGTTATGGAAATTCAGGATTCTGCTAATTTTAATCCTAGTTATCCTAAATACTCAGTAATAGAACAAGATCCACCAGCTGGTGAGGATGTAAAAGAGAATCGTAAAATATACCTAACACTTAATCCTTCTGGCTATAGAAAAATTCCAGTACCAAATATTATTAATCGTACATTTCGTCAAGCAAGACCTACTTTAGAGTCTTTAGAATTTGAAATAGGAAAGAAAACTTACGTAGATAATATTGGTAAAGATGAAGTATTAAGTTTGCGTTATGAAGGCAAATCTCTTAAGCCAGGAACATTATTGCCAAAACACTCTAAAATAGACATAGTCTTAGGAAACGGAAATCGTCCTAACTAATTATAAATGGACAAACATACACCACAATTACCAGAACAAAACGAAGCTGGCGAAACTCGCTACGAACATTTTGCATTTATCGCAGATAAAGGACAATCGCCTTTGCGTATCGATAAATGGCTAATGAATAAAGTAGAAAATGCAACAAGAAATAAAATTCAGGCTGCAGCAAAAGATGGTAATATCTATGTAAACGAAGTAACTGTAAAGCCAAATTACAAGGTAAAACCATTAGACCAAATTCGTGTACTATTAGCACATCCACCTTTCGAGAATTTGTTGGTTGGTGAGGACATGCCATTAGATATTGTCTATGAAGACGATGTGCTATTGGTAGTTAACAAACCAGCAGGAATTGTAGTGCATCCAGGACATGGAAACTACTCTGGAACTTTAATTAACGGATTAATTTTTCATTTTGAAAATCTACCAAAAAACTCTAGCGATAGACCAGGTTTGGTACACAGAATAGATAAAGATACTAGCGGATTGTTAGTGGTTGCCAAAACAGAACAGGCCATGGCACATTTATCTAAACAATTTAAAGATAAAACTAGCGAACGCGAATATGTTGCCATTGTTTGGGGAAACATGAAGGAAGACGAAGGTACTATAGAAGGTAACATAGGTCGTCATCCTAAAAACCGATTACAAAACACCGTGTTTTTTGACGATGAAGCAGATAAAGGCAAGCCAGCAGTAACACACTACAGTGTTATAGAACGCTTAACTTACGTTACTCTAGTGACTTGTAAACTAGAAACTGGTAGAACACACCAAATTCGTGTGCACATGAAACATATTGGTCACACACTTTTTAACGATGAGCGTTATGGTGGTGAGCGTATTCTAAAAGGTACAACCTTTACCAAATACAAGCAATTTGTAGATAACTGTTTTAAAATATTACCACGTCAAGCACTACATGCAAAAACCTTAGGTTTTGAGCATCCTGTTTCTAAAGAGTTTATGCGTTTCGAATCGCCTGTACCTCAAGATATGCAAGAGTGTATCGAGAAGTGGAGAGGTTATAGTAAGCATATGGATGTTTAATAGTAATATTAATTAAAACTATTTTTAAATAGAATAAATCTTTGTTAATAGCATTTTAAAAACACACATATTATTGTAAATTCGTAGCAGAAAATAGAATTTATGAAACTCGTATTATCTCCAGCAAAATCTTTAGATTTTAAAAGCGAATTGCCAACCACAGAAACTACTCAAGCACAGTTTTTAGAGCAGTCAGAGCGTTTAAATAAAGTGCTTAAAAAGAAATCTGCCAAAGGTATTTCAGAACTTATGCACGTTAGTGATGCTTTAGGGCAGCTTAATTACGAGCGTAATCAAGATTGGCAATTGCCATTTACAAAAGACAACGCAAGACAAGCCATATATGCTTTTAGTGGTGATGTTTATAGAGGATTAGATCCTTACACAATTCCAGTAGAGAATATTGATATTTTACAAGATAAAGTGAGAATATTATCTGGTTTATATGGTGTGCTTAAACCATTAGATTTAATGCAAGCTTACAGACTTGAAATGGGTACAAAGCTTCCGGTTGGTACTAAAAAGAACCTATACGAATTCTGGAAAAAAGACGTTGTGTCTGCTTTAAATGATGAGTTAAAAGACGATGAAGTTTTAGTAAATTTAGCAAGTAAAGAATATTTTAAAGCCATAGATACAAGTGCTTTAAAAGTACCAATTGTAACTGTGGATTTTAAAGAGTTTAAAGACGGTAAATATAAAATTGTAGCCATTTATGCTAAACTTGCTAGAGGATTAATGGCAAGATATATTGTAGATGCTAACGCTAAAACAATAGACGACTTAAAAGGATTTACAACCGAAGGTTATGGCTTAAGCGATGAATTGTCTACTAAAAATCATCTCGTTTTTACTAGATAAATAAGGTCAAGACAATTATGGCTTAATTTTTTTGCTAATTTCTATTTTACGGGAGCATACGTTTCGTTTTTTTTTTTTTTTTCGTCATTTCTGTCCATATAAATATTGCCTTCTTTATTATGTTTATTACTTTAAACTAATAAAACTTAAGCTTTCTTTAATTGTTTACTAATTTTTTTAATAGCAGATTCTATAGATTTTTCTGGTTCAATAATATTGTATTCTCCCCAAAATTCTGGATCAGTAAAACCAGAAGCCTCGTCTGCCAAAATTGTGTTTGGTTTTAATCTGTTTTTTGGTTTTGTTACAAATTCTGTAGTGTTTTGATTCCAATCTGTAATTGCCATTTCACTCTGCAATGTATAGCGACTGTTAAATAATTTGTTTTTCCATTTCACTTTAAAAGTTAATAAAATATTACTATGGCCAAAGTGCCATTTGCCATCTTTAACTCTATAGTTTACTCGGTATAAAGCTTCTGTTGGATAAACAGTAACTTTCTCAGGTTTCTTTCTAACAAAGAGTTCGCTCGATTGTTTTCTATCGCTTACATTAAGGTTGTAAACAGCACTTGTTAAAGCATAGTTTTCTGCATCAATATATAATTTTCCATAATACATTGGTTTTGTAATATTTCCTTTTTGCTTAAAGCTAACAACATAAACAAGCTTGTTATTTATTTGTGTAGATTGGTTAAAACTAAATATATAATTGTCTATATTACTAGTGCTAAAAACATATTCAGGATATTTAATAATATCTGAACTCAATGCGCTAAAAGGACCACCTTGTAGTTTTAAGGCCAAAGTATCCAAGCGAGAATAATTAGTATTTTTTCTTACTTTAACAAGTTTAATAGCATCTTTTTTATTGTTAACGTAAGGTTGTTTGTAGATTTTTAAAACAGCTTCAGAAAGCGATGCGTTTTTATTACGTTTTTTAATAGTCTCTCTGTAAAAACTCGTCATTACTGTTTCTGCGTTTAAATAATTTTCAGCTTTAAGACTTAATGTCTTTTTTACTAGAGTTATAGCATCTTTAGGATAGTTTACATCAACTTGATCCAATACAGTTGTTGCAATAGTTAGACTTATTTTAAAGTTGTTTTTTTTTAATTCTGAAAGCGGTATTTGTAACTTCTTATAGCCTAAATAAGATATTAAAACAGCTTTGTCTAAATATGCGTTTGGAACTTTAAGTAAAAATTCACCTTCGCTATTTGTTACTGTACTAATGTTTGTGCCAATAACCATTATATCTGTTAATGGTAAGGGATTGTTAGAATCTTTATCTATAACTATTCCTTTAAATTCTTTGTTGTTTTGAGCAAATAAAGTGCCAGAAATTAATAAAAAAAGAAATGTAAGGGACATTAATTTTTTTGAACTAATATTTAAATTTTTCATATTTAATGAATTAAGTATTTTTTTATTAAAGTTACTTAAACTCTATCAGTTTTTGTTGTTTTTTATGTTAATTTTAAGACAGCCTTTATTCTAAAGAATCTTATATTTACACAGAATTATCATTTATTTATGCCATCAAGCTGTATTTCATTTAAAGACACAGGATATTTTTCTAAACTTATTTGCGACTATTTAGCTGAAGCTGAAACGCTAAAGTCATTTTACAATCGTTTTCCTAAGCTTGAAAATTTTAAAGCCCAAATAGAAGAAAAGAACGCCTCTTTTAAACAAGAAACCAGAACAATTTTAGCTCAGGTTCTAAAAACGCAATACAAAAATTTTGATACATCTGAAGCTACTTTAACTAATATAGATGCTTTAAACGATAGCAAAACTTTTACTGTAACTACAGGACACCAGCTAAATTTATTTACTGGGCCATTATATTTTTTACACAAAATAGTATCGACTATAAATTTGGCTAATCAACTAAAGTCAGAATATCCAAAACATAATTTCGTGCCTATTTATTGGATGGCATCCGAAGATCATGATTTTGAAGAAATAAACTATTTTAATTTTAAAGGAAAAAAAGTTAAATGGCATCGAGAAGCCTCAGGAGCAGTTGGAGAGTTAACAACCAAAGGTTTAGACACTGTTCTCGAAATTTTTTCTAAAGAACTAGGTATAGGTAAAAATGCAGATGCTTTACGCGAGTTATTTAAGAAAGCCTATTTAGAGCATAGTAATTTAGCAGATGCTACAAAGTATATTGCAAACGCATTATTTAAAGTCTATGGTTTAGTAATCGTAGAAGCAAATAATAAAGATTTAAAACGTTTATTTATTCCGCATATAAAGAGAGAGCTAATCGATCGCGTATCAGAACAAAACGTATTAGAAACGAATAAAAAAATAGAAGCCTTAGATTTTGGAATACAAGTAAACCCAAGAGAAATAAATCTTTTTTACATAACAGAAGGTGTTCGTGAGCGCATAGTATTAGAAAACGAAATTTATAAAGTATTTAATACAAACATATCTTGGAGTAAGAGCGAATTATTAAAAGAAGTCGATGATTTCCCAGAGCGTTTTTCGCCTAATGTAATTTTAAGACCATTATACCAAGAAGTTATTTTGCCAAACCTTTGTTATATTGGCGGAGGCGGAGAAATGGCGTATTGGTTTCAATTAAAATCTAATTTCGAATTTAATAACGTAGTATTCCCAATGTTATTATTGCGTAATTCAGTATTAATAAAAACGAAACAGCAAGCAAATAAATTAAAGAAACTAAACATCTCTAATAAAGATGTTTTCTTAAAAAGAGAATCTTTCATAAATAAAAAAGTTAGAGAAATTTCTAATATAGATATAGATTTTTCAGAGCAAATTAAACACTTGGAAATACAATTTAAAGAGTTGCATGATTTAGCTAAACAAACCGACGAATCCTTTTTAGGTGCAGTTTTAGCACAAGAAAAAAAGCAAATTAACGGATTGCAAAATCTAGAAAAACGTTTGCTAACAGCTCAAAAAAGAAAGTTAAAAGACCAAGTAGCACGAATGACGCAGCTTCAAAACGAGCTATTTCCAAATGGCAGTTTACAAGAACGAAACACTAATTTCTCAGAATTATATTTAGAGTTTGGAGAAGAATTAATTCCTAATCTAATAGAAAATTTAGAGCCTTTAAAAGGAGAGTTTACATTGTTAACATTTTAAGTAAAAAATTAGTAATCTACATTCGTAGTTTTCAAGACAATTACTATTTTTGCGTATGCAACACGACAAAGTACTTATTTTAGATTTCGGATCGCAATACACACAACTTATTGCACGTAGAGTTAGAGAACTTAATATTTATTCAGAAATATTTCCATTCAATAAAGTTCCAAAAGATTTAGACGGTTATAAAGCTGTTATCCTTTCAGGAAGTCCTATGTCTGTTAGGTCTTCTGAGGCTTTTCATCCAGACCTAAAATGTATTCGTGGTGTAAAACCTATGCTTGCTGTGTGTTATGGCGCACAATATTTAGCTCATTTTTCTGGTGGAGAAGTAGCAGAATCTAACACACGTGAATATGGACGTGCAAACCTTAGTTTAGTAGAAAACGATGCGTTTTTAAAAGGCATATCTGTAGGGAGTCAAGTTTGGATGAGCCATAGTGATACTATAAAGAGCTTACCAACAAACGGAAAATTGTTAGCAAGCACAAACGACGTTAAAAATGCAGCTTACAAAATAGAAGGCGAAACAACTTACGCAATACAATTTCATCCAGAAGTTTACCACTCAACAGATGGAAAAAAAATACTAGAAAACTTCTTAATTAACATAGCAAATGTAAATGCAGACTGGACACCAAACGCATTTGTTGGTGAAACTGTAGAAGCACTCCAAAAGCAAATAGGAAGCGATAAAGTAGTGCTTGGCTTGTCTGGAGGAGTAGATTCTTCGGTAGCAGCAATGTTATTACACAAAGCCATTGGCGAAAACCTATATTGCATTTTTGTAAACAACGGTTTATTACGTAAAAATGAATATACAGATGTGCTCGAGCAGTACAAAGGTATGGGCTTAAACGTAAAAGGTGTAGATGCTTCGGCACGCTTTTTGGATGCACTTGCAGGAAAGAGTGATCCAGAAGAAAAACGTAAAGCAATAGGTCGCGTATTTATTGAGGTTTTCGATGACGAAGCTAACGAAATAGAAAATGTAACCTATTTAGCACAAGGTACAATTTATCCAGATATAATAGAAAGTGTAAGTGCAACAGGAGGACCAAGTGCGACTATAAAAAGTCATCACAATGTAGGTGGATTACCAGATTTTATGAAACTTAAAATCGTAGAGCCACTTAAAGCCTTGTTTAAAGATGAGGTTCGTCGCGTAGGAGCGTCAATGAATATGGATCCAACCTTGTTAGGTCGTCATCCTTTTCCAGGACCAGGTTTGGCCATTAGAATTTTAGGAGATATTACTCCAGAAAAAGTTCGTATTTTGCAAGAAGTAGATGCTGTTTTTATTAACGGATTAAGAACTGCAGGATTGTATGACAAAGTATGGCAAGCAGGAGCAATTTTGTTGCCAGTAAACAGTGTTGGAGTAATGGGAGACGAGCGTACGTACGAAAAATGCGTTGCACTTAGAGCAGTAGAAAGTACAGATGGTATGACAGCAGATTGGGTGAATTTACCTTACGAGTTTCTGCAAAAAACCAGTAATGATATAATAAACAAAGTAAAAGGCGTTAATAGAGTAGTTTACGATATTAGTAGTAAACCACCAGCAACAATAGAATGGGAATAACAAATTCCTTTGAAGAAAGGAATCTATTATAATAATTTGGGTGTTACCACAAGGGCCGCGTTTTTTATTATATCTTTTTTTATGCTGAACTTGTTTCAGTATCTTTTAAAAGCATCGTAATTTTAATTATAGTTTTGAAGTATTAAAAAAAAAAAGGGATGCCATTACAACCGCTAACGTAATTTACAACGTATAATACTATATGAAGAAAATAATTTACATCCTTACCCTATTAATACTATTTACTTGTGCCTCTGCAAATGCACAGAAATATAATACACACAGAGTTAAATCTGGTGAAACAATAGAGAGCATAGCAAAAAAATATAAAATAACAACTTCAGATATTTATAAGCTAAATCCAGATGCAAGAGAGAAATTAAGATCAAATTCAGTATTAATTATACCAAAAGCAGGAAGCACTCCAACAACTACAGCAACATCTGGCAAAGAGAAGGTTGTAGAAAAAACTCTAGATCGCTACATAAAACACAAAACAAAAAGAAAAGAGACTTTGTTTAGTCTCTCTCAAAAGTATAATGTAGAAATAGAAGAGATTAAAAAGCATAACAAATTTTTGTATGCTAACAATCTTAGAAAAGGAGATAAATTAGAAATTCCAGTATATAAAAAAGTAATTACTTATGTTGATGTTGCTCCAGAAATAGAAGACAGTACTACTTATGTTGTTAAGCCTCAAGAAGGAAAATGGCGTATTGCATACAAATATGGTATTACTGTACAAGAATTAGAAGCATTAAATCCAAACATACCAAGCATGTTAAAGCCAGGTCAAACCATTAATGTTCCTAATTTAGAAACTAATAAAGTTAAAGCTTTTGACGAAAAATATAGTTATTACAAAGTATTACCAAAAGAAGGGTTTTACAGATTAAAAGTAAAACTAGGTTTAGAGCAAACAGATTTAGAACGTTTAAACCCAGAACTTGCTACTACAGGATTAAAGGAAGGCATGATTTTAAAAATACCATTAGATGCTTATATTAATAGTATTCAAAATGATAATACAGCAAATGGAACAGGTGCTTCTATAGAGACCATTAAGTTGTCCAATAATGTTACAGATTTAAGTGTAAAAAACATAGCTGTAATGTTGCCTTTTAAATTAAATAAAATTAACACAGACTCTGTTTTCGATGCCAAACAAAAAATAAAAAATGATAGAACGTTAAACATTACTTTAGATCTTTACTCTGGTGTTTTAGTAGCTTTCGATTCTCTTAAAAAATTAGGTGTTAACTTAAAAGTAGATGTTTACGATACGCAAAACAGATTAAGCGAAGTTAATTCAATAATAAGAAACAACAATTTTTCTAATACTCATGCAGTAATTGGACCATTACTTATAAATAACTTTAATGCTGCAGCAAGTGCTTTAGAACGCGACAATGTACCAGTAGTTTCGCCAATAATGAATAAGGTTAAGGTTGGACGGAATGTGTTTAGATCAAGAGCAGATGATGCTGTTTTAAAATCTAAAATTATAGATTATTTTAAAACAGATTCTACTTCGCAAATTGTAGTTGTTTCAGACCAAAAAAATAAAGCAACAAGTACTACATTAAAAGCAAAATTTGCTAATGCGCAATTAGTAAGTTCACGTATAGATAAGAAAACAAAAAAAGACGCTTATAATTTAACTAGCGATGATTTTATAGACATTATTAAACCTGGAAATAATGTTGTGTTTTTAGAAACAAGCAATGCAGGTTTTGTATCCAATGTTGCTAGTATTTTAAACGGATTGCAAACAGACGAAATTAAAATTACACTAACAACTACAGATCAAAATAAAGCTTTTGAAAACGAAGAAGTTTCAAATTACCATTTGTCTAATCTTCATTTTACATATCCTTCAATCTCTAAAATATTAGATTCGGAATCTAGTAATTCATTTGTAAGGCAGTATAAAAAACAATACGATATTTCGCCAAATGAATATGCTATTCGTGGTTTCGACTTAACAATGGATGTGGTATTGCGTACAGTAACGTCTCAAGATTTATATCAATCTGTAATAGATGCGCCAATGACCTCTTACATCGAGAATAAATTTGCTTACAAAAAGAAATTATTTGGTGGTTATTACAACGAAAGTGTTTACATCGTGCAGTATAACGATTTAAAGATTGACGAAGTAAAGCAATAAGCATAGTCTGTATCTCGTTTTAATTACTTCAGCAAAATAACTATACGCTATGAACAAATTTTTAGTACTTGTTAGTTTCTTATTTTGTTTTCAAAGTGATACTCCAGAGTTTTCTTGGCACGAAAACCGTAAACTTAATTGGGAAGATTTTAAAGGCGAACCAGATGTAAACTCTAATGCAGCTGCAGTTACAGCTTCTGGTATTACTTTTAGTTATTCTGTAGAAAAAAGTAGTATTCGTGGTGTTACAGGTTTTAAAACCGAAGTCTTTGCACATTTTTATCCAGAACATTCTTGGTGTAAAAAAGAAATAGCAGACGCTCATATTTTAAAACATGAGCAATTTCATTTTAATATTACAGAGCTAAGCGTTAGATATTTTAGACAGCACATTTCAAAATTAAAAGCGTCTGAGGCAATTGCCAAGCAATTAGATGCGTTGCACAAACAAGCGAATATAGATTTGGAGACCATGCAAAAACGTTACGATTCAGAAACTAATTACTCCATTAACAAAGAAGAACAACTAAGATGGGTAACTTTTGTAAATAAAGAATTAAAACGACTAGAAAAGTTTAAATCACACCCAAGTAAATAACACCATTTTAAGTTTTGAATGAAATCCAGCCAGATAAAACCTTTTTAATTAAGTTAGCACATACCAAAATGCCTTTTGGTAAATACGAAGGCAGATACTTAATAGATTTGCCAGAACATTATGTGGTCTGGTACCACAATAAAGGCTTTCCAAAAGGAAAATTAGGCGAAATGCTAGAAACCGTTTACACGCTTAAAGTGAATGGGCTAGAAGAATTGGTAAGGAATATACAGCGAAATTTTTCTAAGATTTAATTTTTGAGGAATTTCGTTTAACGTCTCGGCTATGATTAGTACGGGAATTAAAAGTAATTAATTTCCGATTAAGCACTTAGCTAAAACTTTTTATTTTGTTTTATTTTTTTCTTTATAAATCCAAATCAAAAAGATTTGGCGGACTTGGTTAAAAGCTCTAAACTTTGGGTTAAGCAACAAAACCCGTATTAATTATAGCCATTGTTGGCAATAGTTTTTATTAATATTCATACAAAAAATATGTATCTTGAGTTGTTATATTACGCGATATAGGATATCCATCTGAATTATACTCATAGTTATACTCCCTTGAATTTGAGTAAGTTTCATAATTAATCATATTGATATTATTTGGTGTAAAGCCTCTGTTAATGTAGTTTGGAATACCGTCTTTACATTCTAAATAATAAGTATTATTACGAAAACTTTTTAAAGCGTAATAAAATGGATTTTTATTTTGGTCATATTGATAGCTTATGATTGTATCAGAGCCTCCATTAATTGGTTCCGTGTAAGTTAATTTAATAATATTTCCTGAATTATCATATAAGTATTCTAGAACCGTATATAAATTAGAAGTAGTGCTATTGAGCAGTCTTACCTTGGTTATTTTTCCATTAGAATTAATCGTTAATTCACTAACAGTTGTTAAGTTACCGTTGTGAGACTCATTAATAAACACATTATTAGAAGAATAAATAAGCTCATAATAATTGTTAGTATCAATATTTAATTCTTTTATTAATCTACCTTGACTATCATATTCATATGTATGATTTTCGTTACTATTTTGTTTTGTGATAACATTATTGTCATTATTATATGAGTAAGTAGCTGCATAAATTGAGTTAGCCGTCATATTTGTCAATAAATTATTTTCATAAGTATAAAACTGATTTAAGTAACTATTATCAGTATTTGCTGTTTTTATTGATTTTACATATAGTACATTTTCTATCGGAATAACATTATCTAAGGGAGTAACATTATCATCTTCGGTATTACATCCAAAGAATATTAGGATTATCAATAAACTTAATATTATATTCGATTTTCTCATTATAGTTATAAACTTTAAATTGTTGCCAACGGTTTTGTATAAGAATAGTAGGGCGGAAAAAGCGCACGAACCATTCGGTTAAACACAAGCCGAATTTTTAAATTT
>NZ_JALZVX010000108.1 GCF_023299985.1 Lacinutrix sp.
AGTATAGGTTGAGGAATCTGAAATTGAAGGATTAACACCTCCAAACTCACCGAAGTATTGTAAATCTTGAATGTTATTTGCTGGTTTAAATGCCATAATTTTATATCTTTAAAAGTTGATAGTAATGATTATTATAATGTAAAATTGACATATTTTAGATTAATAATCAATAGATTTGTTTAAATTTAGTTTTTAAAACTTAAAAATATTTAATTGACAGTTTATTTTAAATAAAAAGTGTTAAATTTATTATTTCAACTGAAAAATTTTTAGATTATGAATTTCGATGCTATAGACACCAAATTAATAGAACTTTTACAAGAAGATTGTAAACAAACTAACAAAGCGCTTTCAGGTAAATTAAACCTCTCTATTACTGCTGTTTATGAACGTATTAAAAAATTGGAAAATAACGGAGTAATAGATAGTTATGTTGCTTTAATTAAAAAAGAAGCTATAGAAAAATCGTTTGTTGCTTTCTGTCATATTAAACTATCGAAACACACTCAAGAATATGTAGTTAGTTTTGAGAAAGATGTTGCAAAATTAGAAGAGGTTTTAGAATGCTTTCATATAAGTGGTGATTACGATTATTTACTAAAAGTTTTAGTGAAAGATATGGAAGCTTTTAGAGAGTTTATGGTAGAAAAATTAACTACTATTAATCATATAGGCAGTACACATAGTATGTTTATGATTAATGAGGTAAAACATACAACTGCAATTTCGGTTTAAATTTTAAATAAAAATGATCCAATCTACCAATTATAAGCTTATAGAATTATTTGTAATCTTCATTTTAGTACCTGTAAGTTTTGTAATAGATTTTCCGGTTTGGATAAAAATGATAATAGGGACTTTTGGTTTTGGTTACATTCTTTACGTGCTTTTAAAAATTGATAAAAATAAATTTAGAATTACTAAAAATATAAATTGGAAAGCATTTTGTAAACAAACCGTTATAAAGGGTATAGCCATTGCTTTATTAACTGCTTTATATGTTTTTATTACAGATAAAGATCAGTTATTTACTGTTGTATTAAATAAACCAATATTATGGTTAGTCATCTTGTTTTTTTATAGTTTCTTCTCTGTTTATCCACAAGAATTAATTTATAGAACCTTTTATTTTCAACGCTATGAAACGTTATTTCAAAATAAAAATCTATTCATTTTTGTAAATGCTGTAGTATTTTCTTTGGCGCATCTATTTTTTAAAAACGCACTAGTAATTGTATTAACTTTTTTTGGTGGATTATTATTTGCAATCACTTATAAAAAAACCAAATCAACGCTTTTAGTAACTATAGAGCATGCTATTTATGGTTGTTGGTTATTTACAGTTGGTATGGGAGAAATGCTTGGTTTCCCAAGTTAAAAAATAATACCCAAAGCAACCTTTTTTGTTTATTTTGCGTCTATAATTAATGTAAGCTAATAATTAATCATCATCATCAATGAAATTAAAAACTCACATATTCCTTAAGCTAAATACAATACATATTTGTAAAACGTTATTAATTCTGCTAAGTATTACATTACTGTTAAACTCTTGTTCTAGTGTAGAAAAACATAATTTACAAGTTACTAAATTACATCCAGTTGCAGATTTGCACGAAGATATCGATAAGGTTTACAAACAACTAAAGCGAAATCATCCACATTTATATGAGTTTACTACTAAAGAGGATCTAGACTTTAAGTTTGATAGCCTAAAAACAGCAATTAATAAACCTATGGATAGCCGTACTTTTTACAAGCAATTAGCTCAAGTAACAAAGTATGTTGGACAAGGTCACATGTCTTTAGCTCCTCCAGGTAAAAGGTATGAAAAGAAAGAAAGAAGGAAACTTAATAAGCTACGCTTTGATATTAGCTATTTAGATTTTGAATATCTTGAAAACAAACTATTTATTGCTAATGCTTTAGGTAAAGATTCTGTTTTAATTAATGCCGAAGTTTTAAAGATTGAAGATGAAACACCTCAAGATTTAATTAAAAAATATAAACGCATTATAGCATCAGATGGATACAATACTACATTTCATAATAGAGTAGTTGGTAATAGATTTATGCGTTATTATGCATACGATAAAGGACGTTTTGATAGTATCTCTTTAACATTAAAAAATAAAGATTCCACTTTTATTAAAAAATACAAAAGAGTTGCTAATAGAGATAGTGCAAAGATAAAGAGCGACTCTATTAAAATGGATTCTCTTAAACTTATAGCAAAAGTAAAATTAACTAAACAAGAACGAAAAGCAAAAAAAACTAAAGCTAAAGCACTAAGAGCATTTAATAGTAAATATGGAAAAAGACCTGTAAGGTTTATGCCTAAGGTTGAAATATATAACAGAAATTTAAATTTTGTAGGAAAAGATAGTACAGTTGCACTAATTAAAATAAGAGGATTTACAAATGGAAATTTTGAAGCATTTTATGATGAGACCTTTGCAACCTTAGATTCCCTTAAAACCAAAACATTAATTATCGATTTAAGAAACAACTTTGGAGGACGTTTAAAAGAAATTGATTATTTATATTCTTTTCTCACAGATCAAAACTATACATTAATAAATAAAAGCGAAACTAATACTCGATTTCCATTTTTAAAAGGCACAATGAGTAATACAAATCCTATAGGTTTAAAAATATTTGCAGGTTTAATAGCTCCATTTGTAAGTACTATAGAATTATTTAAGACCAGTAAAAAAGAGGGGAAACTTTATTATAGATTAAGCTCTGCTAAAGAGAAAGAGTCAAAGCAACTAAATTTTAAAGGTGAAATTTATGTGTTAATTAATGGTAATTCATTTTCTGCTTCGTCTATATTATCTTCACAACTACAAGGTAGTAAACGCGCTACTTTTGTAGGAGAAGAAACAGGAGGTGCATATAATGGTACAGTTGCAGGAGTGATGAAAATTTATGAGTTACCTAACACAAAAGTACGTGCAAGAATAGGATTATTACATATAGATTCTAAATACAAAACAGAAACAGAAGGCTATGGTGTAAAACCAGATGTAGAGATAACACCTACTTATCAAGATCGCTTAAATGGTTATGATCCAGAACTAGAATGGGTTTTAAAAAACATAGAGTAAAAAAGTAAATAATTATCATATAATAATGAGTTTTAAAATTCGGTATTAAACATTCAAAATTGTATTTTTGTAGCCATTATTAGTAAAATTAATTTCCGCGAAAGCGAAACATAAAAATATTATGAGTCAATACGATGTAGCCATAATTGGTTCAGGACCTGGAGGATATGTAGCAGCAATACGTTGTGCACAACTAGGCATGAAAACAGCAATAATTGAAAAATATTCAACCTTAGGAGGTACTTGCTTAAACGTAGGTTGCATACCAAGTAAAGCGCTATTAAGTTCTTCTCATCATTACGAAGAAGCAACAAAGCATTTTGCAGATCATGGTATAGAAATACCAGGAGAAATCAAGGTTAATCTTGAGAAAATGATAGGTCGTAAGCAAGCAGTTGTCGATCAAACTACTGGTGGAATAGATTTTTTAATGAAAAAAAACAACATCGATGTTTTTACAGGTGTTGGTAGTTTTAAAGATGCTACACATATAAAAATTGATGGTGAAAAATCTACAGAGATTGAAGCTAAATATAGCATTATTGCTACAGGATCAAAGCCTTCAAACTTACCATTTATTACATTAGATAAAGAACGCGTTATAACATCTACCGAAGCTTTAAAGCTTAAAGAAATCCCTAAGCATTTAATTATTATTGGTGGAGGCGTAATTGGTTTAGAGTTAGGTCAAGTGTATCGTCGTTTAGGTGCAGAAGTTACTGTTGTAGAGTATATGGACAGAATTATTCCAACAATGGATGCTAGCTTATCTAAAGAGTTAAATAAAGTCTTTAAAAAAGCAAAATGCAAGATGATGTTGTCTCACAAGGTAGAATCTGTTGAGCGCAAAGGTGATGAGGTTGTTGTAAAAGCAAAAAACAAAAAAGGAGAAGACGTAGAATTTAAAGGAGACTATTGTTTAGTTTCTGTTGGACGTCGTCCCTATACAGATGGTTTAAACCTTGAAGCTGCTGGTGTTAAATTAACAGATAGAGGTCAAGTAGAAACAAACGACCATTTACAAACAAATGTATCTAACATATACGCTATTGGTGATGTTGTAAAAGGCGCAATGTTAGCACACAAAGCAGAAGAAGAAGGTGTTTTTGTAGCTGAAACGTTAGCAGGACAAAAACCACATATAGATTATAACTTAATTCCAGGAGTAGTTTACACTTGGCCAGAAGTTGCAGCAGTTGGTAAAACTGAAGAAGAATTAAAAGCAGATGGTGTTGCATATAAAACAGGACAGTTTCCTTTTAGAGCTTTAGGAAGAGCAAGAGCAAGTGGAGATATTGACGGATTTGTAAAAATCTTAGCCGATGAAAAAACAGACGAAGTTCTAGGTGTACACATGATTGGTGCACGTTGTGCAGATTTAATTGCAGAAGCAGTAGTAGCTATGGAATTTAGAGCATCTGCTGAAGATATTTCACGTATGTCTCACGCACATCCAACTTTTGCAGAAGCTGTAAAAGAAGCGGCTTTAGCTGCAACCGAGGATCGTGCTTTGCATGTGTAATCTCATTCCTTTATAAAAAGGAATCTTATAATATATAAACGAGCTCAATTTGGGCTCGTTTTTTGTTTATTCTTATTTAGTATTCACTCTCATACTACCCTAAAATCTACCTCCAATAATTATAGATAAATACCAACAAAGCTTCAATCCATTTAATTTTTTATGAATGGGAACGAGATGAACTCAGGAACAACTGAAGCCTAATCTTAAAAACCACTAACCAATTACCACATAATTATACAATTATATATTCAAACTAAATTTAAGGAAACAGTGAGTATGTTAAAATTATTGTCACTTTAACGAATATATTTGTTTTTAAGCGTCATTATTAATAAATTTAAATCCCCAAATTAAATTTATTATATTATGAAAACTACCTACTTAGCCATTGTGTTTTGCTTATTTCTATCTATTAGTAATTCTCAAAACAAAAACACAGAGATTGTTGAACAGTTTATAGAAAACTTTAATAAAAAAGATTCGACAGCTACCCTAAATACCTTACACAAAAATTATATTGAAAGTTGGTATAAATTACCAATTAATTCAAGTAAGAGAGATTTTTCAAAAGCTTACTCATGGGCAAATGTAATGCATGAGTACGAAGAGATTGAAATTATTAGTACTAGTAGTAAAGAAGTAGTAGTTAATTCAATTTACTACTCAGATTTAGACGAGCTATTAGGCAACATGCCTTATAAATGCAAAAAGAAATTTGTAATTTCTAATGGAAAAATTATTAAAATAATAAATACAAAAAACAAACGCTACGACCTTTATCAAAACAAAAGAAAGAACACTTACGTTAAGTTTAAGAATTGGCTACGACAAAATCACGATTTAATACGCACCGATTTTAAAATGAATAGAAAAGATGCTTTAAAAATGAAAAAAATTGTTCTTGAATATCTTGTTAAAGACGAAATAGTAGAAAGAGACTAGTTTTTTAACAAGTCTCATGCAAGCTCTTTTTTATTAAAGCTCTTTAATTAAATCTTTAATTCTTAATCGGTTAATGTAGTTGTATTCATTTACATCTCTAACAAAACAGTATGGACTAATAGTTTTAGACTTTACTTTATTTGTTAGTTGTTCAACTGTAAAAGGCCCAAATTCTTTAGATTGCTCTATATAATAAAACTCATGGACGTAAATTAAATTACTAGCCTTATTTTTATACTTTTCGTGAAGAAACTGTTGTACATCTTCTATTGAGTTTAACGTATTAGAATAACTGCTTTCATTTATAAAAATAGCACAATCGTCTGTTTGTATTCTATTAAGTATTAAAACATCGAGATCTTTAAAATAGGCTTTAACAGTAGTTTCACCATCTTCGGTTAAAATAGAAAAAGTGTTTTTGCTTTTAATACACCAAGATGTTTCTGTGGTTGTTTCGTTTTCAGAGATTTGAAGCGTATTTTTATCTTTAAAAACATAAATAGCTTTCTTTTTAGATATGCCATTTACTAAAACCCATTGCTGATTTAAAAATAAATTGTCATAATGCGTGTCGTGATGAAACGGTTGTAAATTAGGTAGTAAATTAAAAATAGCAGCAGACATTAGTTAGATTTAGAGCGTTTTATAACAAACGAAAAACTAAAGGTAATATTTTATATGGAAGGATATTGAACTAGAAATGGAATTTAAAAAATATAATTATTAATATTAAAAACTCGAGTAAGCAACTGCAAACTGTCTCCTAGAGACTGTTTGTTAATTGCTACTTATTCTTGTTGTATTTATGATAGTTTTTATCTCCTCGCGTTTTAGGTTTTTTATACTTAGCAGC